>CAZUKC010000231.1:0-2669 GCA_964620375.1 uncultured Ramlibacter sp.
GTGATCCTGGCCACCAACTTCACCGCCGAGGGCGAGGCCACCGCCCACGTGATCGGCGAGGCGCTCAAGGCCCGCGGCCTGTCGGTCACCCGCCTGGCGCGTGGCGTACCCGCGGGCAGCGAGCTCGAATACGTGGACCTGGGCACCATCGCCCACGCCCTGGTGGACCGACGCTGAGATCCGATGCACACGACGAAGGAGCCCTGACCATGCCCGTTTCACACTTCACCGTCTCCTACGCCTGCCTGCTGGCGGCGGCGCTGCTGCCTATCGTGTGCGCCGGACTGGCCAAGCGTCACGGCTTCGGACGGCCGCGACGAGAGGGTGGCTACGACAACGTGAGCCCGCGCGCCTGGCTGGCGCGCCAGGAGGGCCGCGCGGCCTGGGCCCAAGCAGCCCAGGAGAACAGCTTCGAGGCTCTGCCCCTGTTCGTGGCCGCGGTGCTGGTGGCTCACCAGATGGGCGCGAACCAGGCCATCGCCGATGCCCTGTCGGTGGCCTTCGTCATCTTGCGCGTCATCTACATCTGGGCGTACGTGACCGGGCGCGCCTCGCTGCGCAGCGGGCTGTGGATCGCAGCCCTGGGCGTGAATGTGGCGCTCCTGTTTTCTGGCCTGTTCTAAAAAAGGTTCCCGGTTTTCGGTGTAAACCCCGACGGGGATCGCCCCGATGCGGTGCGCGTGCGCCTTGCGTACGCTGTGGTCACTCAAAGCAAGGACCACCTACCGCATGACCCACGGCCGCATCCGTCGACGTACCTTCGCGGCGGCCGCAGTCCTGGCCGCTGCGGTGGGCACGGCCTGGCCGGTGCGCGCGCAGCCCCGGCTGGAGAAAACCCGGGTCGGCATCGCCGTGCCGGGTAAAGGTGACTTGCAGTTCCTGCCCCTGACCATTGCCGACCAGCTGGGCTACTTCAAGGCCGAGGGCCTGGAGGTGGAACTGATTGACGGCCCCAGCGGCATCGCCGACATCTCCTGCGGCACCTTCGACCAGGTGATCGCCCTACAGGCTCGCGGGCAGTCCGCGCAGTCCTTCGTCCTGCAGGGGCGTGCCCCCGCCATCGCGCTGGGCGTGTCTACCCGCGCCGTGCCGAACTTTCGCAGCATGGCCGACCTGCGCGGCCTGCGTATCGGGGTGTCGGCGCAAGGGTCCGCCTCGCATCTCATGGCCAGTCGCGTGATGGCCCTGGCCGGCCTTCGGCCCGAGGAGGCGAGCTTCATTAGCGTGGGCAGTGCTCTGGTGGCGCAAAACGCGCTGCGCGGCGGCCAGGTCGACGCCCTGTGCAACCCCGATCCCGCCATGACGCTGCTGGAGCAGCGCTCCGAGGTGCGCATCGTGAGCGACGCGCGCACCCTCAAGGGCACCGAGCGTGTGTTCGGAGGCCCCATGCCGGCGGCCTGCCTCTACGCGCCGCAGGAGTACGTGGAGCGCCATCCCCAGGTCTGCCAGGCGCTGACGCATGCCACCGTGCACGCACTGAAGTGGCTCCAGACCGCCGGGCCGCGCGACATCGTGAAGACCGTGCCCGAGGCCTACCTGCTGGGGGACCGGGCGCTGTACCTGGCGTCCTTCGAGAAGCTGCGCGAATCGATTTCGCCCGATGGCGTCCTCAGCGCCGAGGGTGCTCGTACCGCGCTACGGGCGCTGTCGGCTTTTGATGCCAACGTGGCCGCCGCCCGCATCGACCTGGCGCGCACCTACACCAATGCCTACGCCCGCCGGGCCAAGGAGCGCTTTCGGGCCTGAGCGCGCTGCCAGCGCCCCAGGGGCGGGCTCTTAGCGTGCCACGACGCGCGTGGCGGGCTTTGCGTTGCCTGCCTTGGGCGCCTTGGGTGCGGCCGCTTTGGTGCCGTTGGCCTTGGCGGTGCGTACCGGCAGCTCCAGGGTCACCGCCTGTCCCGGCGCGAAGCGGGCGGAGACCTCCACCGCGTTCCAGCGCGCCACGTCGGCCGCCTTCACCCGGTAGCGTGTCGCGATCGAGGCCACCGTGTCCTGCTTGCCCGCCTTGACCGTGGTGCGCCGCGTGCCGGCCTCGGGTGCCAGACTCAATTGCGCGGTGTCGGCGATACGGCTCGTGACGTCGGCCACCACCGTCGCCCCGCGCGGGGCCAGTACGGTCGATCCGGCGCGTATCAGCATGCGCGGGGGGATGTTGTTGATGCTGCGAAATTCGGCCTCGCTCATGCCCACGCGGCGCGCGGCTTCGGCCACGGTCATGGTGGCGGGCGCGGTCCAGGCTGTCCAGCTCGCATAGCGTCCGGTGGTGTGACCCTCGAAGTTGCGCTGAAAGACGGTGGCGTTATTCCAGGGCAGCAGGATCTGCGGCGTGCCCGCCGCCAGGATCACCGGGCGGTTCAGCGACGGGTTGAGCGCCTTGAAATCCTCCAGGCGCACGTCGGCCAGCCGAGCGGCCAGCGCCACGTCAATGTCGCGGGTGATCGTGACGGTCTGGAAATAGGGGTGGTTCTCGATCAGGGGCAGTTCGGCGCTGAACTGCGCGGGGTTGGCCACGATGTTCTTGACCGCCTGCAGCTTCGGGACGTAGTGGCGGGTCTCGTTGGGCATGTTCAGGTCGGTGTAGGGGGTGCCCAGGCCAGCGCGCTGGTTGCGCGCGATCGCGCGGCTGACATTGCCCTCACCCCAGTTGTAGGCCGCCAGGGCCAGATGCC
>CAZUKC010000232.1:0-2668 GCA_964620375.1 uncultured Ramlibacter sp.
GAGCCGCCCGCGCAGGCGCGCCAGGTGATTCGCCTGGACCCAGGCCTGGCCTTCGGCACCGGTACGCACCCGACCACCCGTATGTGCCTGCGCTGGATCGCCACCCGCTCGCTGACCGGACAGCGCGTGCTCGATTACGGTTGCGGCTCGGGCATCCTCGCGATCGGCGCCGCAAAGTACGGCGCGGCCACCCTCGACGCGGTGGACATCGACCCCGCCGCAGTGCGCGCGACCCTGGACAACGCCCAGGCCAATGGCGTCACCCTGAACGCGGGCCTGCCGGAAGCTGCCACCGGCCTGTATGACACCGTGCTGGCCAATATCCTGGCCACGCCCCTGAAGATGCTCGCTCCCCTGCTGCGCGCCCATGTGAAGGCGGGGGGTTCCCTGGTGCTGGCCGGCATCCTGGAGCGTCAGGCCCAAGAGCTCACGACGGCCTACGCCCCGTATTGCCCCCTCGAGGTGGCCGACTGCCAGGAGGGCTGGGTCCTCATGACGGCGCGTTGCTGAATCGGACGGATCAGGCTGCTGTCTACAATTTGACGCATGAGCCTGATCGCCCGTTGCCCCGCGTGCACCACCCTGTTTCGGGTGGTGCCCGACCAGCTCAAGATTTCCGACGGGTGGGTGCGTTGCGGCCAGTGCTCGGAGGTGTTCGACGCCAACCTGACCCTGCAGGAGGCGCCGGTCCCCGCAGCAACCGACACCGCCCCTGCCGAGGCCGAGGCGGAGCGCCAGCCGCAACCCTCGCCAGACCGCCCGCCGCTGCCCGAGAGGCCGGCTGAGACCGCATCAGACGTAGCACCAGACGCCGCGCCGCAAGCCGTACCGGACGCCGCCCCCGAGCCGACGCAGCCGGACGCGGTCGCGGCCGATCCCGATCCTCACCCTGAGGACGAACCTGCGCAGGCCGTCGCCGAACCCGCCGAGCCGGTCCTCGAGCCCGGTCCCCTGCCCGGCGACGCGCTTGGTGCCGCCCCAGAACCCGAGGCCGCAGACCCCACGCCGACGGCGGACGCCCTGCAGGACTTGGCCTTCGTACGTCAGGCCCGCCGCCGGGCCTTCTGGGCCCGTCGTGGCGTACGCGTCACGATGGGGGTCACCGCCGGCGTCCTGGCCCTGCTCCTGACGGGGCAGGTGGTCTTTCACCATCGCGACCGACTGGCCTCCCAGGTTCCGGCGCTGCAGCCCGCGCTGGCCGCGATGTGCGCGTCGCTCCAGTGCCGTCTGGGACCGCCGCGCCGCATCGAGTCCATCGTCATCGAGAGCTCCGCGTTCACCCGCGTACGCGCGGACGCCTTCCGACTGAGCCTGACCCTGAGCAACCAGGCCGATATCGCCCTGGCCATGCCGGCGATGGAGCTCACGCTCACCGATCTGCAGGACCAGCCGGTACTGCGTCGGGTGCTGCAGCCGACCGAACTCGGACCCGAGACCCCGTCCGCCATCGCGGCGCGCGCCGAGTGGAGCACCACGCTCACCGTGGCCATCGCGCCCGGCGCCAACCCGGCGCGCATCGTGGGCTACCGGGTGCTGGCCTTCTATCCCTGATTCCCTTTGCTTCTTTTCTCTTTTTCAATGACCAAGGCGTACGACACATGGCTGCCGTGATTTGTGGATCCCTCGCATTCGACACCATCATGAATTTCGAGGGGCGCTTCTCGCAGCAAATCCTGCCCCACCAGCTGCATATCCTGAACGTCTCCTTCCTGGTGCCTTCGCTGCGCCGCGACTTCGGGGGCTGCGCGGGCAACATCGCCTATGCCCTGAAACTTCTGGGGGGACAGCCCCTGCCCATGGCCACGGTGGGGACTGACGGCGCCGACTACCTCGAGCGCCTCAAGGGTCTGGGCATCAGCACTGAATTCGTGCGGCAGGTGGACGACACCTACACCGCCCAGGCCATGATCATGACGGACCTGGACAACAACCAGATCACCGCCTTCCACCCCGGCGCGATGATGCAGGCCCACATCACCCGTATCGCGGCGCGGTCCGACATCAAGCTGGGGATCATCTCGCCCGATGGCCGCGACGCCATGCTGCAGCACGCGCAGCAATTCAAAGCCGCCGGTATTCCCTTCGTGTTCGACCCGGGCCAAGGCCTGCCCATGTTCGACGGCAAGGAACTGGCGGCCTTCATCGACCAGGCCACCTGGGTCACCGTCAACGACTACGAGGGCAAGATGCTGTCCGATCGCACCGGTTGGAGCAGTGCCGAGATTTCGCGGCGTGTACAGGGTCTGGTGGTGACGCTGGGTGGCGAGGGTTGCGAGGTCTGGATCGATGGCGAGAAGACCCTGGTGCCGCCGGTCAAGGCCGCGGCGGTGGTCGACCCCACCGGCTGTGGCGACGCCTGGCGTGGCGCGCTGCTGCATGGCCTGGAGCAGGGCTGGTCGCTGGCGAAATGCGCGGAACTGGGCAACCGGGTCGGCGCGATCAAGATCGCCAGTCGCGGCCCGCAGAACTACAGCCTCTGAGCGATCACCCGCTCCACTGGATTTCTCAATCCCCCGAAAACAACGAAGGAGACCCCCATGTTTTCCCATGTGATGGTTGGCAGCTCGGACCTCGAACGCTCGCGCGTCTTCTATGACGCGGTGCTTGGCACTCTGGACGTGAAGCCTGGTGCTGTGGACCGGCACCGGGTGTTCTGGCGCTCGCCCGC
>CAZUKC010000233.1:0-2630 GCA_964620375.1 uncultured Ramlibacter sp.
TTGGCCAATCGTCTCCGCCCGTTGGGGAGCTACGAGGAAGCAACGCAGCGGGGGCCCCGCTTGCGGGGCCCCCTCCAAGCTAAACAACATTAGGAGAAGTTCATGACAGGCAACTCGGCGCTCATATTGGCGCTGATCTGCGGGCTCGCCGCAGTCGTTTATGGCATCTGGGCGCGCAGCTGGATCCTCGCGCAAGACGCCGGAAACTCCCGGATGCAAGAAATCGCCGCGGCCATCCAGGCCGGGGCGGCCGCCTATCTGGCACGCCAGTACAAGACCATCGCCATCGTCGGCGTGGTGCTGGCCATCCTGATCGGCATCTTCCTGGACGTCCAAACCGCGGTGGGCTTTGCCGTCGGCGCCATCCTTTCGGGCGCCTGCGGCTTCATCGGCATGAACGTCTCGGTGCGTGCCAACGTGCGCACCGCGCAGGCCGCGACCCGCGGTATCGGACCGGCGCTGGACGTGGCCTTCCGCGGCGGCGCCATCACCGGCATGCTGGTGGTGGGCCTGGGCCTGCTGGGCGTGACGGCCTTCTACTGGTTCCTGGTGGGCGGCGGCGAGCCGGCACCGGACCGCAAGCTGGCCACGCTGCTCAATCCCCTGATCGGCTTTGCCTTCGGCTCCTCGCTGATCTCGATCTTCGCGCGCCTGGGGGGCGGCATCTTCACCAAGGGCGCTGACGTAGGCGCTGACCTGGTGGGCAAGGTGGAGGCCGGCATCCCCGAGGACGACCCGCGCAACCCCGCGGTGATCGCCGACAACGTGGGCGACAACGTGGGTGACTGCGCCGGCATGGCCGCCGACCTGTTCGAGACCTATGCGGTGACGCTGATCGCGACCATGGTGCTGGGTGCCCTGCTCGTGACCGCAGCCCCGACCGCCGCGGTGCTCTACCCGCTGGCCCTGGGCGGCGTGTCCATCATCGCGTCGATCATCGGCTGCTTCTTCGTGAAGGCCGCGCCGGGCATGCGCAACGTCATGCCAGCCCTGTACAAGGGCCTGGCCATCTCGGGCGTGCTGTCCCTGATCGCTTTCTACTTCGTGACGGTGTGGCT
Organism: uncultured Ramlibacter sp.; assembly: GCA_964620375.1. Classification (GTDB taxonomy): domain Bacteria; phylum Pseudomonadota; class Gammaproteobacteria; order Burkholderiales; family Burkholderiaceae_C; genus Ramlibacter. The sequence continues at coordinate 1,059 of CAZUKC010000233.1, forward strand.
GATGCCGGACAACGCGGTGGCGGCTGCGGGCTCGCAGATGCGGCTGTTTGGCGCCTGCGCGGTGGGCCTGGTGCTGTTCTTTGATGAGGTGGCGACCACCGAGTTCTACACCGGCACGCAGTACGCGCCGGTGCGTCACATCGCCCAGGCCTCGACCACGGGCCATGGCACCAACATCATTGCCGGCCTGGGCGTGTCTATGCGCTCCACGGCCTGGCCGGTGCTGTTCGTGTGCGCCGCCATCGTGGCCGCCTACGGCCTGGCGGACCTGTACGGCGTGGCGATCGCCGCCACCTCCATGCTGTCCATGGCCGGCATCGTGGTGGCCCTGGACGCCTACGGTCCCATCACCGACAACGCCGGCGGCATCGCCGAGATGTCCGAGCTGCCTGCGGCTGTGCGTGACATCACCGACCCGCTCGATGCCGTGGGCAACACCACCAAGGCGGTGACCAAGGGCTACGCGATCGGCTCGGCCGGTCTGGCGTCCCTGGTGCTGTTTGCCGACTACACCCACAAGCTGGAGACCTACGGCAGCAAGATCAGCTTTGACCTGTCCGACCCGATGGTGATCATTGGCCTCTTCATCGGCGGCCTGATCCCCTACCTGTTCGGTGCCATGGCCATGGAAGCCGTGGGCCGCGCCGCTGGCGCGGTGGTGGTGGAGGTGCGCCGCCAGTTCACCACCATCAAGGGCATCATGGACGGTACCGGCAAGCCCGAGTACGGCAAGGCGGTGGACATGCTGACCACCGCTGCCATCAAGGAGATGGTGATTCCCTCGCTGCTGCCGGTGATCGTCCCGATCGTGGTGGGTCTGGCGCTGGGTCCGAAGGCGCTCGGCGGCCTGCTTATGGGCACGATCGTGACCGGCCTGTTCGTCGCCATCTCGATGTGTACCGGCGGTGGCGCCTGGGACAACGCCAAGAAGTACATCGAGGACGGCAACCACGGGGGCAAGGGCTCCGAGGCCCACAAGGCCGCCGTGACCGGTGACACCGTGGGCGACCCCTACAAGGACACCGCGGGTCCGGCGGTGAACCCCCTGATCAAGATCATCAACATCGTGGCGCTGCTGATCGTGCCGTTGGTGGTGAAGTTCCACGGGGGCTGATTCCACCCCGCGTCTGCGCGAAGCCCGCCTTTCGGCGGGCTTTTTACTGGGCGGTCCGTCGCGGCGCGCGCAGGCCTCAGACGGGTGCCGTCCCGGTACGCAGTTCGAAGCGCGCGAGCCTGTCGCCGTGACGCTCCTGCCAAGCGCGCAGATCGCCGGCGTCGCCGCCGAAGAGGCTGCGCACGAACCGGTGGGCCAAGCTGCAGGTGGCGGACTTGATCGCGCGGTTTGCTTCATAGCCTCCCGGTGCCAGTCGATCGGTGAATGCGCTGTGTGCGCCGCCCTGGAAGACGGCCAGGCATTTGGGGGTGCCAGGTACCGCGTCGAAGATCGACAGCCGGTCCTCCAGGCCGCTGAAGTAGCCAGGGATGCGGATCACGTCGTCGGTGGCCGTGACGTGCAGCGTCGGGACAGTGACGGACGTCAGGATGTCGCCGGCGGCCGCTTCGCCGAAGAAA
>CAZUKC010000234.1:0-2627 GCA_964620375.1 uncultured Ramlibacter sp.
GGGATGTTCACCGGCTTGCCGTTGACGGTGATGGCCTTGTGCGAGACCAGCTGGCGTGCCTCGGCGCGGGTCGAACCGAAGCCCATGCGGTACACCACGTTGTCCAGGCGGGACTCGAGGATGAACAGCAGGTTGGCACCGGAGTTGCCCTTGCGGCGGGAGGCTTCGGCGAAGTAGCGGCGGAACTGCTTCTCGAGCACGCCGTACATGCGCTTGACCTTCTGCTTCTCGCGCAGCTGCAGGCCGAAGTCGGAGGTGCGCTGGCCCGAGGTGCGGCCGTGCTGGCCGGGCTTAGAGTCGAATTTGGCCTTGTCGCTGATCGAGCGGCGGGCGCTCTTGAGGAACAGGTCCGTGCCTTCACGGCGGGAAAGTTTGGCCTTGGGGCCGAGGTAACGTGCCACGTTGCTTCCTTCTCGATCTACCGCAGCCTATTGCTGCGGGAGCCGGCGCCCTGGGGGAACCGGCGGTGGGCTTGGTTGAAAAACTTCTGAAACGCGTATCGCAGTGATCGCCGGGGCGATCAGATGCGGCGGCGCTTCTGGGGACGGCAGCCGTTGTGCGGGACGGGCGTCACGTCGGCGATGGACGTGATGCGGATGCCCAGCGCAGCCAGCGCGCGCACCGACGACTCGCGACCCGGGCCGGGGCCCTTGATCTCGACGTCGAGGTTCTTGATGCCTTGCTCAATGGCGGCGCGGCCGGCCACTTCGGACGCGACCTGCGCGGCGAAGGGGGTGGACTTGCGCGAGCCCTTGAAGCCCTGGCCGCCGGAGGAGGCCCAGGACAGGGCGTTGCCCTGACGGTCGGTGATGGTGATGATCGTGTTGTTGAAGGAGGCGTGCACGTGCGCGACACCGTCGGACACGTTCTTGCGGACCTTCTTGCGCACACGCTGCGCGGCGTTATTGGCGGGAGCCTTGGCCATGTCTGTTCTCTTTCCCGTTTATTTCTTCAGAGCCTGAGCCGCCTTGCGCGGACCCTTACGGGTGCGGGCATTGGTGCGGGTGCGCTGACCACGCATCGGCAGGCCGCGGCGATGACGGAAGCCGCGGTAGCAGCCAATGTCCATCAGGCGCTTGATGTTCATGGTCGTTTCGCGACGCAGGTCGCCTTCGATCGTGAACAGCGCGATCTGGTCGCGGATCTTTTCCAGATCAGCGTCGGTCAGGTCCTTGACCTTCTTGGCGTAGTCAATGCCGCAGGCCACGCAAATCTTGCGGGCGCGGGTGCGACCAATGCCGAAGATGGCGGTCAGGCCGATCTCGGTGTGCTTATGCGGCGGAATATTGATGCCAGCGATACGTGCCATGTGCGTCTTTCCTCAAACTCTGTTCGAATCAGCCTTGGCGCTGCTTGTGCCGCGGATCGGTACAGATCACGCGGACCACGCCCTTGCGGCGGATGATCTTGCAGTTGCGGCAGATCTTCTTGACGGAAGCCGAAACTCTCATTTGCTTTTCTCCTAAATTCCTGGGCGTGACTTCAGCCGCCGGCAGAGGTCTTGAAATTGGCTTTTTTCAGCAGGGATTCGTACTGCTGGGACATCATGTAGTTCTGCACCTGGGCCATGAAGTCCATCGTGACCACCACGATGATCAGCAGCGAGGTGCCACCGAAGTAGAACGGGACGTTGTACTTCAGGATCAGAAACTCGGGCAGCAGGCACACGAGCGTGATGTAGATGGCACCGACCAGGGTCAGACGCAGCAGGATCTTGTCGATGTAGCGGGCGGTCTGGTCCCCCGGACGGATGCCGGGGATGAAGGCGCCGCTCTTCTTCAGGTTGTCCGCGGTCTCACGGCTGTTGAAAACCAGCGCGGTGTAGAAGAAGCAGAAGAAGATGATGGCCGCTGCGTACAGCATGACGTAGATCGGCTGACCGGGCGCCAGGGTGGCGGCCAGGTCGCGCAGCCAGGTCATGGATTCGCCGGTCGAGAACCAGCCGACCACCGTGGCCGGCAGCAAGATGATGGACGAGGCGAAGATGGGCGGGATGACGCCGGCCATGTTCAGCTTCAGGGGCAGGTGCGAGGACTGACCGCCGTAGACCTTGTTGCCCACCTGGCGGCGTGCGTAGTTCACCAGGATCTTGCGCTGACCGCGCTCGACGAACACCACGAAATAGGTGACCAGCACCACCAGGGCCACGATGATCAGGGCGATCAGGATGTTCATGGCACCGGTGCGCACCAGCTCGAGCAGGCCGCCGATCGCGCTGGGCAGACCCGCGGCGATGCTGGCGAAGATCAGGATCGAGATGCCGTTGCCCAGGCCACGCTCGGTGATTTGCTCACCCAGCCACATCAGGAACATGGTGCCAGCGGTCAGGCTGATCACGGCGGTGAGGCGAAAGCCAAAGCCGGGGTCGATGACGAGGCCAGGCGAGCTCTCCAGGGCGATCGCGATGGACAGCGACTGGAAGATCGCCAGGCCCAGGGTGCCGTAGCGGGTGTACTGCGTGATCTTGCGGCGACCGGCCTCGCCCTCTTTCTTGAGCTGCTCGAACGTCGGGACGACGTAGGTGAGCAGCTGCATGATGATCGAGGCCGAGATGTAGGGCATGATGCCCAGCGCGAAGACCGCAAAGCGCGAGAGCGCGCCACCCGAGAACATGTTGAACAGGTTCA
>CAZUKC010000235.1:0-2608 GCA_964620375.1 uncultured Ramlibacter sp.
GCTCGGAATTTCGAGCAAGCAATGAAAAGTCTTTGGCAGCAACGAAAAAACAAGATGTCAGGATCTGCTTCACTCTAAACGCCAGCGTCGCCCCCCCGGCGGCGCCGGCCCCACCTGCCTTCGGCTGTGCAGCATCCCCACGTTCATCTCACCACTGAGCGACGCCGCATAGAAGCGCTCGATCATGTTCACGCTGGTGCGGGCGTTTCGCGCCATGGCCGTAGAGCAGGCGGAAGGTGATGGCCGTGTGGCGCAGGCTGTAGAGCGTGCGCTTTTGGCCCAGCGGGCCGGTGGTCAGGTTGCACTCGGCCATCACCCAGTGGAAGAGCTGGTTCATCACCGCCAGCGCATGCTCGCGGTTGCTCAGCTGCGGCAGGAAGAGATAGTCCTCGGCGCTGCCGAACCCGGCGCGCTCGTTGCGCTGCTGGATCTGCGCATAGATGCGCACCGCCGCGCGCATGCTCACCACCGGCTTGTCGTGCCGCTTGGTCTCGGGCAGGTTCATGCGCAGGTAGACGTGCTTGCCGCGCACCTCTTCGATGTGCTTGTGCTTCATCTTCTTGATGTCGCCCGGCCGCACGAAGGTGTTGACCATGAAGCCGATCACCCAGGCGATGTCCTGCGGCATGACCAGCAGCTCGCGGGCGATCCAGAAGCGCTCGTTCTCCTTGAGCTTGCGCAGGATGGGGTGACGCTTGCCGCGCAGCGCACGGGCCTTGCGCAGCAGCTGGCGGTACTCGGTGACGCTGAAGCCCCCGCGCGGCGTGGCGGTGACACGGATCTGCGGAAACTCGGGCACTTCGCTGATGTGCCCCAGGTGCCGCGCCAGCTTCAGGATCTTGCGCACGATCACCAGGTACTGCGAGATGGTGGTGGTGGTGAAGCCCTCACGGCCCAGCCGGTCGGCAAAGGCCTGCAGCGCGACATAGCCCACCGCACGCGTCGGGATGCCACCGAGCTCGGGCAGGATGTGCGCGTCCAGGCGGTTGCGCATGACCTGCAGCGACCCCCGGCTGAACTCGCCGCGGTGCTGGCGCGCCGCCTCTTGCTGGTAGAGCTTCTCGGCGACCATGCCGAAGCTAGGCGAACCGGGTTCTACGCTGTTGTCGCGCGCCATGTTGACCGCGGCCGAGGTGGCGTCGAAGAAACGCTTGGCCAGCATGATCGCGTTCTTCTTGGAGGTGGTGCGCAGGCTCTTGGAATAGGTTTTGCCGTTGAACCAGCAGCGCACCTGCCAGTAGCGGCTGGCCGCGATCTTGTAGATTCGGAGCTTTTCCGGGTAGCCTGACACGGATGTCAGGGTCTCGGGGATGGGGACGGTGCGGCCGCGTTGAGCGCGAAAAACCTTGTCGTTCGAGGCGGCCGAGGACGCATCGGTCCAGCGGTCGAAGTCAGACATGGCGAGATCGTTCGATGGGGGTCATGGTGTTTCCGTACGAGGTCTATAGAGGTAGGAAGCTCATCAAAAGCTCCCCAACTCAGCCTCAAAAGTGCAATCAACCCTCACCTTGTCATACGAACTCACTGGTTGCTTGACTATTTGTTAACTTAAGAAACATCCTGTAACTCGTTATGCCCGCTGCCTCGCCCCTGAAGTCCGCCGATCCCTACCTGCGCAAGGTGCTCAATGCCCGGGTGTATGAGGTGGCGGTGGAGTCCCCGCTGGAGCCGGCGCGCAGCCTGAGCCGGCGCCTGCACAACAAGGTCCTGCTCAAGCGCGAGGACCAGCAGCCGGTGTTCAGCTTCAAGTTGCGTGGCGCTTACAACAAGATGGCGCACCTGACGCCCGAACAGCTGCGGCGCGGCGTGATCTGCGCGTCGGCGGGCAACCATGCGCAAGGGGTGGCGCTGTCGGCGCACAAGCTGGGGTGCCGCGCGGTGATCGTGATGCCGGTGACCACGCCGCAGGTGAAGGTGGACGCGGTCAAGACCCTGGGCGGCGAGGTGGTGCTGCATGGCGACAGCTACTCCGACGCCTACACGCACGCCCTGACGCTGGAAAAGAAGAACGGCATGACCTTCGTGCACCCGTTCGACGACCCGGACGTGATCGCAGGCCAGGGCACGATTGCAATGGAGATCCTGCGCCAGCACCAGGGACCGCTCGATGCGGTGTTCGTCGCCATCGGCGGCGGCGGCCTGATCTCGGGGGTGGCCAGCTACATCAAGGCGGTGCGACCCGAGGTGCAGGTGATCGGCGTGCAGATGAACGATTCGGACGCGATGGTGCGGTCGGTGGCCGCGAAAAAGCGGGTGACGCTGCCCGACGTGGGCCTGTTCTCGGACGGCACCGCGGTGAAGCTGGTGGGCGAGGAGACCTTTCGCCTGTCACGCGCGCTGGTGGACGACTACGTGATCGTGGACACCGACGCGGTGTGCGCCGCGATCAAGGACATCTTCGTGGACACGCGCAGCATCGTGGAGCCGGCGGGCGCCCTGGGCGTCGCCGCCATCAAGCAGTACGTGGCAAAGCACAAGACCCGGGGCAAGACCTACGCCGCGATCCTGTGCGGCGCCAACATGAACTTCGACCGCCTGCGCTTCGTGGCCGAGCGCGCCGAGGTGGGCGAAGAGCGCGAGGCCTTGTTCGCGGTGACCATCCCCGAGC
>CAZUKC010000236.1:0-2569 GCA_964620375.1 uncultured Ramlibacter sp.
TCGGTGGCGCTGGCGCTGCCCACGCCCTTGTCGCCAAAGTTCTCGACGTTGATCACGCGCAGGCCGGTGAATTCGAGGGTCATGGTGTCGGCGCCGGCGCTCTGGCCGCGGGTCAGTGCCGTGGAGCCGCCAATGACTCCCTCCACTTCGAAGGACTTGCCGCCCGCAGTCAGGGGCACCGCCTGCAAGCGCACGGTGGAACCGCCGTCATCGAAGCTGGATTGGTAGATCTCGATGCCGCGGTGACGCGCCGGGTGATTGACCTCGACGCGCTGGGGGATGGCCTGACCGGTCTCGCGGTCGTGGATCACGATCTCGCTGGCAAACAGCTTGGGCATGCCCGTCGAGTAGTACTCGACGATGAACTTCTTCAGCTCAATGGAGAAGGGCAACTCCTGCAGCAGGATGCCGTCGCTCTGGTTGAGGATGGCGGTGGCCGACTGCATGCCCTCGCCCACCATCACGTTGCCGCGGAAGGTGGGGTTGGTGGCCGGCAGGCGGTGCTCGGGCTTGACGTCAGCGATCATGCCGCCGCCGGTGTAGGGGGTCTTGCCGCCCCAAAGCATCTGGGCCCGCACGATCAGATCGCCATCGAGGAGGCCGCCGATGCACACCAGCACGATGGCGCTGTGCGCAGCGATGTAGCCGATCTTGTTGGCGGCGCCCGCGCGCGCGGCGACCATCCAGCCCGCACCCGTCGGGCCCTCACGCCGCTGCAGCTTCACCTTCCAGCCGGCGCGCACGAGCGCGTCGCCGATGCGGCGGGCGGCGGTCTCGGGGGCGTCTGCCACCGCGCCCTGGGCGCGGTGCGCGAAGGCCTGCAGGCCCTGCTCTCGGATGTTCTCCTTGTAGGAGCGCAGGTCGGCGACGATCTTGGGCGTGTTGCGGGCGATGCACAGCGAGGTGCTGACCACCAGGAAGGCCAGAATCAGGAGGAACCACCAGGCGCTGTAGACGGCGTTGAGCTTCAGGGCGGAAAAGAGCTGCGCCCAGAAGGGACCGAACTGGTTGACATAGTTGACCGCGGGCTCGTGCTGCTTGAGGACGGTGCCGATGACGGAGGCGATGCAGATCACCGTCAGCAGCGAGATCGCGAAGCGCATGGACGACAGCACCTCCACCGCCGCGCGCAGCGGGCGGGTGCCGTCGGGGGCCGTGGAGGCGGTGGTCATGCGGTGTTCAGGGGCGTGGCGCGGTCAGAAACAGGCTGCGGGCAGCGTCGGGAGCGGCAGGCGGACCCACCAGCAAAAAGGCGGAACCCCAGAGGAGTTCCGCCTGTGAGGGTGGCGCCGCAGGGAAGGGACCCCGCGACCGATCAGCGCAAGCCTGCCACGTAGTCGGAGACCGCGCGGATTTCGCGGTCATTGAGCTTGGCGGCGACCTGGGTCATCTGCAGGTTGTTCTTGCGCACGCCTTCGCGGAAGCCGGTGAGCTGGGCCGCGGTGTAGTCGGCATGCTGGCCGGACAGGCGCGGGTACTGCGAGGGGATGCCGGCGCCGTTGGGGCTGTGGCACCCGGCGCAGGCCGCGATCTGGCGATCGGCGATGCCACCGCGCCAGATGCGCTCGCCCAGGGCGACCAGTTCCTTGTCCTTGGCGAAGCCGGGCTTGGCCTTCTGGGTGGCCAGCCAGGCGGCGATGTTCTTCATGTCGGCATCGGAGAGGGTCGCGGCCATGCCCTGCATGATGGCGTTGGCGCGCTTGCCGGACTTGTATTCCTGCAGCTGCTTGACCAGGTATTCGGGATGCTGCTGGGCCAGCTTGGGGTTGGAGGGCGAGCCGGAGTTGCCGTCGGCGCCGTGGCAGGAGGCGCAGGCCGCCGTGAAGCGGGCTTCACCCTGAACCAGGTCGGGCTTGGCGGGCGCGGCGGGTTTGGCCGGGGCCGCGGGGGTGGCCGCCAGGGAGGGCATCACGGGTGCCACGAGCAGGGCAGCGGTCAGCAGGCAGGTGTGCAGCTTCATGGTGTCGGGGGGTCTCTGGGTGCTAGGCGCTTAACCGGGCGATTCTACAATGCCCCACCTGCGCCCCCTCCCGCGCTGCCCTATCCCCATGACCCAGCCCCCGGGCCCGCCCGACCTCCCCGCCGCCGGCCCCGCTCCGACCAGCCCCTGCCCCGCCCCGGCCGGCGCCACCCCGGCCCAAGCCCTGGGCTGGATGCACACGGCCAGGTTCCTGACCACGGCGCCGACACTGGAATGGCTGCCGCCGCACGGGTATCCGGAGGTCGCCTTCGTGGGGCGGTCCAACGCCGGCAAGTCCACCTGCATCAACACCCTCACCCAGCAAAAGCGCCTGGCCTTCGCATCCAAGACCCCAGGCCGGACCCAGAGCATCAACCTGTTCAGCCTGGGCCGCCAGGGCCTGACCGATGCGGTGCTGGCCGATCTTCCGGGCTATGGCTATGCCGCCGTCCCCAAGCAGGACAAGGCGCGCTGGCAGCGGGTGATGGCCAACTACCTCGTCACCCGCGAGAACCTGCGCGCGGTGGTGCTCCTGTGCGACCCGCGCCACGGCCTGACCGAGCTGGACGAGATCCTGCTGGACGTGATCCGACCCCGGGTCGAGGCCGG
>CAZUKC010000237.1:0-2564 GCA_964620375.1 uncultured Ramlibacter sp.
AACAGCGCGTCGAGTTCGCGCAGCGTGACCTGGCGCCAGGTGGGGCGGCCGTGGTTGCACTGGTCGGCGCGCTCGGTCTGCTCCATCTGCCGCAGCAGGGCGTTCATTTCGTCCAGCGTGAGGCGGCGGTTGGCGCGGACCGCGCCGTGGCAGGCCATGGTGGCCAGCAGCTCGTTGCGCGCCCGCTGCACCACGGTGCTGGCCTCGTGCTGCGCGAGTTCGGCCAGCACGCTGCGCGCGAGTTCGACCGCATCGCCCTGGGCCAGGCTGGTGGGCACGGCGCGCACGACCAGGGTCTTGGCCGACAGCGGCGCGATGTCCAGCCCCAGCAACCGCAGGGTGTCGGCATGGGCCTCGGCGGTCGCGGATTCCTGGAGCGTGGCGGGGAAGGTCGCAGGAATGAGCAGGGGCTGGCTGGCGATGGGACGCGAGTCGTCCTCGCCCGCCTGCGCCTTGAGCTTCTCGTAGACGATGCGCTCGTGCGCGGCGTGCATGTCCACCACCACCAGGCCCTGGGCGTTCTCGGCGAGGATGTAGACGCCTTGAAGCTGCGCGAGTGCGCGGCCCAGGGGCCAGTCGCCTTCGGGCAGGGCGGCGGGCGTGACGCTCGGGATCGACCCCGGCGAGGCCGGACCAGGTTGCCACAGCAGGCCCAGGTCGGACACCGGCTGTCCCAGGGGCTCCTCGCGGGCGGTGAAGCGGATCGCGGGTTGGGTCCAGCGCGAGACACCAGGACTGCTGTCGCTGCGGCCCGGGGGCGTCGTGAGCGTGAAGTCGAAGCCGCCCGCAGTCGCGTCTGCCGGCGTACTCGGGGCGGATATGCCGGTCCCGGCCGCCTGACCGGCGCGTGGCGCCGCTAGCGCGTTTTCCAATGCATGGCGTACCGCCTGGTGCACCGCGCGCCCATCGCGAAAGCGCACTTCGACCTTGGTCGGGTGCACGTTCACGTCCACCTGCAGGGGATCAATCTCAAGTGACAGCACATAGACCGGCTGGCGCTGACCGTGCAGCACGTCTTCGTAGGCGCTGCGCACGGCGTGGGCGATAACCTTGTCACGCACATAGCGGCCATTCACGTAAGCGTACTGGTGGTCGGCGCGTGAGCGGGCTGCGTCGGGCAGGCCGGCGTGGCCATGAACGCGTAGGGGCCCGGCGCGCCCATCGACAGCGACGCTCTGGCCGATGAAGTCGTCGCCCAGCACGTCTGCGACACGCGCGGCCTGCGTGGCCGCAAAGCGCCACTGCTCGACCAGCCTGCCTTCGTGCCAGATGGCAAAGCCCACCTCGGGCCAGGCCAGCGCGTGGCGGCGGACCGCCTCGATGCAGTGGGCGAGTTCGGTGGCGTCGGTCTTGAGGAACTTGCGTCGAGCCGGCGTGCTGAAAAACAGCTCCTTGACTTCGACCGTGGTGCCGATGGCGCGCGCGGCGGGTCGCAGCTCGCCGGTGCGGGCGTCGAGCAGGAAGGCGGTCGCCTCGCCTTCGGTGCGAGACAGCAGGCTCAATTCCGAGACCGACGCGATGGCAGCCAGCGCCTCGCCGCGAAAGCCCATGGTGCCCACCGACTCCAGGTCGGCCAGCGAGGCGATCTTGCTGGTGGCGTGGCGCTTGAGGGCGACGCTCAGCTCGGGCGGGGGAATGCCGCAGCCGTCGTCTTCGACGCTGATCAGGCGTGTGCCCCCGGCCAGCAGCCGCACGGTGACCTGGCGGGCCCCGGCATCCAGGGCGTTGTCGACCAGTTCACGCACCACCGAGGCCGGGCGTTCGATGACCTCGCCCGCGGCGATCTGGCTGACCAGTTCGTCGGGCAGTTCACGGATCGGGCGCCGTGGGGGGGACTCGGGCAGGGCAGACACCCAGTGATTCTAGGGGGCGGGCCATAATCTGCCGCCATGGAATACGCCGCCTTCCTGATCGACTTCATCCTGCACGTAGACCGTTACCTGGAAGTTTTCGTCCGCGACCACGGGCCCTGGGTGTACGCGCTCCTGTTCCTCATCGTCTTCGTCGAGACCGGGCTGGTGGTGATGCCGTTCCTGCCCGGCGATTCCCTCCTGTTTGTGGTGGGGGCGCTGTGCGGCGTGGGCTTCATGAGCCTGCCGGTGGCGATGGGCGTGCTGATCGTCGCCGCCATCCTGGGGGACCAGTGCAACTACACCATCGGGCGCTACTTCGGACCGCGGGTGTTTCAATGGGAGCAATCGCGCTTCTTCAACCGGCGCGCCTTCCTGCAGGCCCACGATTTCTACGAGCGTTACGGCGGTGTCACCATCATCGTGGCGCGCTTTATGCCCTTCATCCGCACCTTCGCACCCTTCGTGGCGGGGGTGGCCGAGATGAACCGGGCGAAGTTCACCTTCTACAACGTGCTGGGCGCCCTGATCTGGGTCCTGGGCCTGTGCACGGCCGGCTATTTCCTGGGCAGCGTGCCCTGGGTCAAGGCCAACCTGGACAAGATCATCTGGGCGCTGATCATCGTGCCAGGCCTGATCGTGGTCTTCGGGGCCTGGCGGGCACGCCGCAAGGCGCCTGCCACCTCCTGAGGCCGCGCCTCAGAGCGTGCGGCT
>CAZUKC010000238.1:0-2492 GCA_964620375.1 uncultured Ramlibacter sp.
GGACGGCCGCTTCAACCGCGACACCTTCTTTGGCCAGAACGAGGCCCTCGCCCGCCTGGCCCAGGGCATGACCGACGAGCAGATCGACCGCCTCAAGCGCGGCGGCCACGACCTGGTGAAGATCCACGCCGCTTACGACGCCGCCGCGCGCCATCACGGGCAGCCCACGGTCATCTTGGCCCACAGCAAGAAGGGCTATGGCATGGGCAGCGCCGGCCAGGGTCGCATGACCACCCACAGCCAGAAGAAACTGGACGAGTCCGCGCTGATCGAATTCCGCAACCGCTTCAACCTGCCCCTGTCCGATGAACAGGCCACCACCCTGGCCTTCTACAAGCCCGCCGAGGACAGCCCCGAGCTGCGCTATCTGCACGAGCGTCGTGCCGCGCTGGGCGGCTACCTGCCGAAGCGTCACACCGAGGCGCCCGTCGTGCCCGTGCCTGGCGTCGCGACCTACGCGCAGTTCGCCGTCGAGGCGGGCGGCAAGGAGATGTCCACCACCATGGCCTTCGTGCGCATGCTGGGTAACCTCCTGAAAGACCGCGAACTGGGCCCACGCATCGTCCCCATCGTCGCCGACGAGGCCCGCACCTTCGGCATGGCCAACCTGTTCAAGCAGGTGGGCATCTACTCCAGCGTGGGCCAGCGCTACGAGCCCGAGGACATCGGCTCGGTGCTGTCCTACCGCGAGGCGCTGGACGGCCAGATCCTGGAGGAGGGCATCAGCGAGGCCGGCGCCATCGCCAGCTGGACGGCCGCCGCCACCAGCTACAGCGTGCACGGCGTGCCCATGCTGCCGTTCTACATCTACTACTCCATGTTCGGCTTCCAGCGCGTGGGCGATGCCATCTGGGCCGCCGCCGACCAGCGCGCACGCGGCTTCCTCCTCGGGGCCACGTCGGGGCGCACCACGCTGGGCGGCGAGGGCCTGCAGCACCAGGACGGCAGCAGCCACCTGGTGGCCGCGACCATTCCGAACTGCAAGGCCTACGACCCGGCCTTCGCGGGGGAGATGGCGGTCATCGTGGACCACGGCATGCGCGAGATGCTGGTGCAGCAGCAGGACGTCTTCTACTACCTCACCCTCATGAACGAGAACTACGCGCAACCCGACCTGCCGGTGGATGCGCGCGAAGGGGTGATCCGCGGGGCCTACCGTTTTGCCACCTATGGCGAGGGTGCGCCCCGCGTGACCCTCATGGGGTCTGGTGCCATCCTCACCGAGGTGATCCGGGCGGCACAAGACCTGGCGTCCGAGGGCATCGCCTCGGAGGTGATCAGCGTCACCAGCTGGAGCGAGCTTGCACGCGACGGCCTGCAATGCGAGCAGCGTGCCCTGTGCGGCGAGGCCGGTGAGGCGCCCTACCTGCAGCGTCTGCTCTCACAAGGGGGCAGCGGCCCTATCGTTGCCGCCACCGACTACGTGCGCGCCGTGCCCGAGCAGGTGCGCGCCTTCCTGCCGGCAGGAAGGCCCTGCCTCACCCTGGGGACCGACGGCTTTGGCCGCAGCGACACGCGGGCGGCCCTGCGCCGTTTCTTTGGCGTCGATGCGGCCAGCATCGCCCACGCCGCCCGTCACGCGCTGGGGGTCCGGTCGTCCTGAGGCGGCGACGGGCCCGAAGCGCCTAAGATCGGGGCATGAGCCGCTCTGCCCGCCGCCCTGTCCGCTTCTGGTCTGACCTCGGCACCCTGGACTTCGCCCGTCGACAGGCCTCGGGGGCCGCGCAGCGCACCATCGCCGTGCTGCCCGTGGCCGCGACCGAGCAGCACGGTCCCCATTTGCCGCTGAACGTGGACACCACGCTGGTCGACGGCATCGTCGCGGCCAGCCTGCCGCACCTGCCCGAGTCGCTGGACGTTCTGTTCCTGCCTACGCAGGCTGTGGGCAAGAGCAACGAGCACCAGCGCTTTCCCGGCACCCTCACCCTCTCGGCCGAGACGCTCATACGCCTGTGGACCGAGATCGGCGAATCGGTGGCCCGTGCCGGCGTGCGCAAACTGGTCCTGTTCAACGCGCACGGCGGCCAGGTCAGCGTGATGGACATCGTGGCGCGCGACCTGCGCACCCGCTGCGACCTGCTGGTGTACTCGGTGAACTGGTACGACCTGCCCCTGGGTGACGAGGTCCATGGCCTGTTCCCGGCCGAAGAACATCGCTTCGGCATCCACGCCGGCGAGATCGAGACCTCCATGATGCTGGCCCTCAAGCCCGAGCAGGTCGACATGACCCAGGCCCGCGATTTCCGCTCCACCTCGCAGGACCGCGCGCAGTCCTTCCCGATCCTGGGCAATGGTCGCAGCGCCAAGCTCGGGTGGCAGATGCAGGACTACCACCCCCAGGGCGCAGCCGGTAATGCGGCCCGTGCCACCGCGGCCAAAGGGCAGGCCGTGGTCCAGTCGGCAGGCCTGCAACTCGCACGCCTCTTGCAGGAAGTCGATCGCCTGCCTCTGTCGACCCTGGTCGATCGCCCCCAACTCCCGGATTGAGCGTC
>CAZUKC010000239.1:0-2479 GCA_964620375.1 uncultured Ramlibacter sp.
GCGCCGGCATGCGCGCTCCACATCACTGTCGTCAATAGCAGTCGGGATTTTCAAGGGGTCTCCAATTGGGTCTCGGCGCCAAGGCCGCTTGCCATTTGAAGCGCTGTAGCGCTGCAACTCAAGGGTGGAGCGCCCTGGTGGTGTCACCTGCGTTCCGCACTGTCACCCATAGGTGGTAAAGCGTGCGGGGCGAGTACTCCTCAACCGACTCAAGGTCTGAGTCGAGATGGAGATCCCAGAAGAAGTTGACGAGCCTTACCCCCGGCACTGGCTCCACAGTTAGGGCTGCTTGGTTCCCCACCTGACCCGGTTGGCCGCTTCACCATGCGGGGAGGCCCGTCACCGGGGATTGTAGGCGAGGGCGGGCTGCCCGGGCGGCGGGAGGGGGCCGCCGTGACCCGTAGAATCCGGCGGATGTCGTACCTGGTCCTGGCCCGCAAATACCGTCCGCGCACCTTCGGCGAGATGGTGGGCCAGGAGCATGTGGTGCAGGCCCTCACCAATGCGCTCACGCAGCAGCGCTTGCACCACGCTTATCTCTTCACCGGTACCCGCGGCGTGGGCAAGACCACGGTCTCGCGCGTGCTGGCCAAGTCGCTCAATTGCCAGGGGGCGGACGGGCAGGGCGGCATCACCGCGCAGCCCTGCGGGGTCTGCCAGGCCTGCACCGACATCGACGCCGGCCGCTTTGTCGACTACACCGAACTTGACGCCGCTTCCAACCGCGGGGTCGACGAAGTGCAGCAGCTGCTCGAACAGGCCGTCTACAAGCCGGTGCAGGGCCGCTTCAAGGTCTTCATGATCGACGAGGTGCACATGCTCACCGGGCATGCGTTCAACGCCATGCTCAAGACGCTCGAGGAGCCGCCCGAGTATTTGAAGTTCGTGTTGGCCACCACCGACCCGCAGAAGGTGCCGGTGACGGTGCTGTCTCGCTGCCTGCAGTTCAACCTGCGGCCCATGGCCCCCGAGACCGTGCAGGAGCACCTGGCCCGCGTGCTGCAGGCCGAGGGCGTTCCCGCGCAGGCGCCGGCGCTGCGCCTGCTGTCACGCGCGGCACGCGGTTCGATGCGCGACGCGCTTTCGCTGACCGACCAGGCCATCGCCTTCGGCAGCGGCCAGATCGAAGAGACCGCGGTGCGGCAGATGCTGGGAAGCGCCGACCGCAGCCACGTGCTGCGCCTGGTCGAGGCGCTGGCCGGTGCGGACGGTGCCTCGGTGGTGCAGACCTGCGAGGCGCTGCGTCGCGACGGCCTGAGTGCAGCGTCCACCCTCGAGGACATGACGGCGGTGCTGCAACGCATGGCCGTGATCCAGGCGGTGCCCTCGGCGGCGCAGTCGGCTGATGCCGCCGACCCCGAGGCCGCCGACATCGCCCGCCTGGCGGGCCTTCTGCCCCCCGACGAGACGCAGCTGCTGTACAGCCTGTGCCTGCATGGCCGCACCGAGCTGGGCCTGGCCCCGGACGAATACGCCGCGCTCACGATGGTGTTGCTGCGGCTGCTGGCCTTCAAGCCCGGCGCCTTGACCCCGCCTGCGGCTTCGGCTGAAAAAAAAAGCCCGCCTGAACCCCTAAGCCGCCCGGCCCCCGCCCCTGCCCCTACTGTCGCCGCCGTTCCCGCGGTCAATGCGCCCGCGGGCCAGGTACTGCCGGTCGTCGAGCCGCGCCTGCGCTCCGAGCCCGCCCGCGCACCGGTGGCCATCGACGGCCGCCCCGGCAGCCCTGTGCTGGGCGTGCCGGTGCGCGTGCAGACCGAGTCGCCGAGGGAAGCCGCGGCGGTGCGGCCGGCCACCGGCTTTGTACACACCGAGGAAGGCGACTTCTGGCATGCCACCGTGCAGGAGCTCGCCGCGGCCGAGGCGGTGAGTGGCCTGGTGCGCGAGCTGGCCCTGCAGTCGCAGTTGGTGGGGCGTGATACCGACCACTGGCTGCTGCGTGTCGAGCGCGAATCCCTCAACCAGCCCACGAACCGCGAGCGGCTGCAGGCGGCCCTGCACGCCGCCGGCCACCGCGTCACGCTGGGCGTGGAGGTGGGCTCCGTCACCGACAGTCCGGCCCGGCGCAACGCCCATGCCGCCTCCGAGCGCCAGCGCGAGGCCGAGGCTCTGATCCTGGCCGATCCCTTCGTGCAAAAGATGATCCAGGACTTTGGCGCGAAAATCGTGCCTGGCAGCATCAAGCCCGTTCAGGCGAACGGCCCCCACAGCTAAAGGAAAACCACATGTTCAATAAGGGACAACTGGCCGGTCTCATGAAGCAGGCCCAGGCCATGCAGGACAACCTCAAGAAGGCCCAGGACGAACTGGG
This sequence comes from uncultured Ramlibacter sp., assembly GCA_964620375.1. Taxonomy (GTDB): domain Bacteria; phylum Pseudomonadota; class Gammaproteobacteria; order Burkholderiales; family Burkholderiaceae_C; genus Ramlibacter. Next base: position 2,309 of record CAZUKC010000239.1, read on the forward strand.
CAACATCGAGGTGACCGGCGAATCCGGCGCCGGCCTGGTCAAGGTCACCATGACCTGCAAGCACGACGTCAAGCGCGTGACCATCGACCCGAGCCTGCTGGCCGACGACAAGGACATGCTCGAAGACCTGGTGGCCGCCGCCTTCAACGCCGCGGTGCGCAAGGCCGAAGA
>CAZUKC010000240.1:0-2467 GCA_964620375.1 uncultured Ramlibacter sp.
GCTCGTCCAGGACGATGCCTTTTTCGCGAACGAAGATCAGGGTGTTGGCCGTCCCGAGGTCGATGGCCAGGTCGGTGGAGAAATAGCGTCGGAAGGCTCCGAACATCTGGACGTCCTCGTTGTCTTGCGAAAGCGGCCGCGAGAAGCGGCCGACGGTGGGTCAATGGGTGGGCCGGCTCAAGGGGTGTGTCCGCGGGCCCGAAGGCCTATCCCAGAGGGAATCCCGAAGGCGGGATAATACCCGATCAGCCGTGTTCTCCCTGCGCGAACACGCGTCAAAACACCCCTTTGGGTGGCTTTTTCCCGCCCCGTTTGCCCATGGCCCTGAACCCCGACGACATCCGCCGCATCGCCCACTTGGCGCGGCTCGAACTCCAGCCCGCCGAGAGCGACCGCATGCTCGGGCGCATCAACGGCTTTTTCGCCCTCGTGGAGCGCATGCAGGCGGTGGACACCACGGGCGTCGAGCCCCTGGCCCACCCGGTGGCCGCCTTCCAGGACGTGGCCCTGCGCCTCCGACCTGACGCGGTGAGCGAACCCAATCAACGCGAGGCCAATCAGCGCAGCGCCCCGGCCGTCGAGGCGGGGCTGTTCCTCGTGCCGAAGGTGATCGAATGAGCCTTGTTCTGCACGACCTGGACGTCACCCAATTGGCAGGTGCCCTGCGCCGGCGCGAGGTGTCGGCGGTGGACGTGGCCCGACACTTCCTGGCCCGCATCGAGGCCCAGGCTGGCCTGGGCGCCTTCCTGGCCACCGACGCCGAGGCCACCCTGGCCCAGGCCCGCGCCGCCGACGCGCGCCTGGCTGCGGGCGACACCGCGCCCTTGCTCGGGGTGCCGATCGCGCACAAGGACATCTTCGTCACCCGCGACTTCCCGACCACCGCCGGCTCGAAGATGCTGGCAGGCTACCGCTCGCCTTTTGATGCCACCGTCGTAGACCGCCTGGCCCAGGCTGGCATGGTGACCCTGGGCAAGCTCAATTGCGACGAGTTCGCCATGGGCTCGTCCAACGAGAACTCGGCCTACGGGCCGGTGAAGAACCCCTGGGACACCACCCGCGTCCCGGGCGGCTCCTCGGGGGGCAGCGCCGCGGCGGTGGCTGCCCGTCTGGCGCCGGCCGTGACCGGCACTGATACCGGCGGCTCGATCCGACAGCCCGCATCGTTTTGCGGCATCACCGGCATCAAGCCCACCTACGGGCGCGCCTCGCGCTACGGGATGATCGCCTACGCCTCCAGCCTGGACCAGGCGGGCCCGATGGCGCGCAGCGCGCAGGATTGCGCGCTCTTGCTCTCGAGCCTGTGCGGCCCGGACCCGGACCGCGATTCCACCTCGCTGGACATGCCCGCCGAGGACTACACGCGCTCGCTGGACGCCGACCTCACCGGCCTTCGCATCGGCGTGCCCAAGGAGTTTTTCGGCGAGGGCCTAGCGCCCGATGTGCGTGCCGCCATCGACGCCGCGCTCACCCAGTACGAGAAGCTGGGCGCGAAGCGCGTAGAGATCTCGTTGCCCCGCACCGAGCTGTCCATTCCGGTGTACTACGTGATCGCGCCGGCCGAGGCCTCGTCCAACCTCTCGCGTTTTGACGGCGTGAAGTTCGGTCACCGCGCCCGCGCCTATGGCGACCTGATCGACATGTACAAGAAGACCCGCGCCGAGGGCTTTGGCGAGGAGGTCAAGCGCCGCATCATGACCGGCACCTACGTGCTGTCACACGGCTACTACGACGCCTACTACCTGCAGGCGCAGAAGATTCGCCGCATGATCGCCGACGACTTCCGCCAGGCCTATACGCAGTGCGACCTGATCGCCGGGCCGGTGGCGCCCAGCGTGGCCTGGGCCCTGGGCGACAAGGCCGACGACCCGGTGGCCAGCTACCTGGCCGACATCTACACGCTGCCGGCCTCGCTGGCAGGGCTGCCCGGCATGAGCGTGCCCTGTGGCTTTGGCGAGGGCGGCATGCCCGTGGGCCTGCAGCTGATAGGCAACTACTTCAGCGAGGCGCGCCTGCTGAATGCCGCGCACCGTTTCCAGCAGGCCACCGATTTCCACCTTCGCAAGCCGGAGGGAATCCTGTGAGCCCCCACGCTCGTCACTTCGTGTACTCACTGCCCCCCGAGGGGGCTGGCCTCCCTTGGGGCGGCCCGGCGGGAGGCCGAGATGTCTAATTTGGTTCAGGGCTACGAAGTCGTGATCGGCTTCGAGACGCACGCCCAGCTCTCCACGCAATCGAAGATCTTCAGCCGCGCCGCCACCGCTTTCGGCGCTGCGCCCAACACGCAGGCCTGCGCGGTCGATCTGGCGCTGCCTGGCACGCTGCCGGTGATGAACCTGGGGGCCGTCGAGCGCGCCATCGAGTTCGGTCTGGCTGTGGGCTCGACCATCGCGCCGCGCAGCGTGTTCGCGCGCAAGAACTACTTCTACCCCGACCTGCCCAAGGGCTACCAGATCAGCCAGTACGA
>CAZUKC010000241.1:0-2465 GCA_964620375.1 uncultured Ramlibacter sp.
ACGATGGCCGTGCGATTGGCCTCGGCCTGCTCGTTCAGGTCGTCGTGCCGCACCACCTGCAGCCACACCAGTCGCAGGGCGAGCAGGAGAAAGCACAGCAGGACGATGCTGCTGGCCGCCATTGCACGCGAGCGAAAGCGCGCGATGTCTGCCTCGACGTTGCGCAACTCGGTCATGGTCCGGTGCCTACAGGGGACGGTTCTCGTCCGGATCGACCGCGCGGCGCTGCGGGGCCAGCAGGACGATCGTGGCCAGGGGCCACAACGCGGACTCGATCATGGGGGCCAGCACCATGCTCCAGCCCGGAAACGACCCGCCCGCGACCAGGCGGATCGCGAGCTCGATCGCGTGGGCCGACCCGAACAGGGGCAGTACCTGCAGGGCCTGCGAGGGCACGGTGAACCACAACAGGCGACGGTGCACTGTGATCGCGAAAAAGGACAGCGCGGTATAGGCCAGCGCGTGCTGCCCGAGCAGCGCAGTCTGGTGCACGTCCATCACCAGTCCGAACAGAAACGCAGTGGCGATGCCGATGCGCAGCGGCTGGTGCACGCTCCAGAACACCAGCACCAGGGCCAGCAGGTCAGGCATCCAGGGCTGGCGTCCCAGCGGCAGCATGTTCACCAGCAGCGCCGCGACCAGCGTGCCCCAGATGAAGCCGGGCCGCGCCGGCAGCAGCAGCGGCTTGCCGGGGCGCATGATCATTTGCGGCCTCCGGTGCGGCCTGGGGCCGGTGCCGAGGCCTCGGTGGCCGGCCGGGGTGGGAGTTGCTCGCCCACGGGCTTGAGGACCAGCACGTGCAGGGCGCCGGACACCGCCGCCTTGGGCAGGGTGTGGATGCGGGCGAAGGCCGAATCGGCGCGCCGCTCGATCTTGTCGACCTGGGCCACCGGCAGGCCCGGCGGGTACACGCCGTCCACGCCGCTGGTGGTGAGGAGGTCGCCGGCCTGCACGTCGGCGTTGGCAGCCATGAAGCGCAGTTCCAGCGAACCCGGATGCACGCCGGTGGTGTCGCCATGGGCCACGCTGCGCGCGCCGGTGCGCACGTTCAGGACCGGCGTGGCCTGGTCGCGGTCGGTGACCAGGGTCACTTCGCTGACCGAGGGATAGACCCGCGTGACCTGCCCCAGCACGCCAAACTCGTCGATCACCGGCGAGCCGGATTCGACGCCATGCACCAGACCCTTGTCGATCACGATCTTGCGCGAGTAGATGTCGGCGGCCTCGTAGAGGACCTGAGCGGCCTGTGCCGGAGTGGTGATACGTTCGCGCAGCTCCAGGAGCTTACGCAGGCGTTCGTTTTCGAGGGTGAGCTGTTCGACCTGATGCACCCGCACGGCCTGCTGCGCCAGGCGTGCCCGGGTCTGGGCCTCGGCCACCTGGGCGGCCTGCGCGCCACGCAGGGATTCAAGGTACTCGCCCACACCCTCGGAGAGGGCGACCGGCTGCATGGCCAGCCACTGCACGGGAAAGAGCAGGGTGCCGAGGACGGCGCGCACCGGCTGCGCGATCTTGAAGCGGACGTCGGCCACCATCAGGAAGACCGCGAGCGCGCTGAACACCATCAGCTTGGACAGGGCCGAGGGGCCCTGCTTGAAGAACGGCGGTGGTGTCCTGTCCAGCGTACCGAGCGGCATCGCTGTCCTTCCGGGGGCTTACTCGTTGGTGAAGATGGAACCCAGGCGCTCCATGCGCTCGAGGGCGATGCCGCAGCCTCGCACCACGCACGTGAGGGGGTCTTCTGCCACCAGCACCGGCAGGCCGGTTTCTTCCGCCAGCAGGCGGTCGAGGTCACGCAGCAGCGCACCGCCGCCCGTGAGCATCATGCCGCGCTCGGCGATGTCGGCGCCGAGTTCCGGCGGCGTGCTTTCCAGCGCGTTCTTGACCGCCGAGACGATGTTATTGAGCGGGTCGGTGAGCGCCTCGAGGATCTCGTTGGAGGAGATGGTGAAGGAGCGCGGCACGCCCTCGGAGAGGTTGCGGCCCTTGACCTCGATCTCTTTGACTTCGGAGCCGGGGAAGGCCGAGCCGATGTTCTTCTTGATCATTTCGGCGGTGGGCTCGCCAATCAGCATGCCGTAGTTGCGGCGGATGTAGCTGATGATGGCTTCGTCGAACTTGTCGCCGCCCACGCGCACGCTGCCCTTGTAGACCATGCCGCCCAGGGAGATGACGCCCACCTCGGTGGTGCCGCCGCCGATGTCGACCACCATGGAGCCGGAGGCTTCAGACACCGGCAGACCTGCGCCGATGGCCGCAGCCATCGGCTCCTCGATCAGATACACCTCGGAGGCGCCGGCGCCCAGCGCCGATTCGCGAATGGCGCGGCGCTCGACCTGGGTGGAGCCGCAGGGCACGCAGATGATGATCCGCGGGCTGGGGCGCAGCACCGAGCGCGGATGGACCATCTTGATGAACTGCTTGAGCATCTGCTCGGTGACGGTGAAGTCGGCGATCACGCCGTC
>CAZUKC010000242.1:0-2440 GCA_964620375.1 uncultured Ramlibacter sp.
CGGCGCTGTAGCTGGCGCCCTTGACCAGGCTGCCGGACCCCAGGAGCAGGTCCTGCTGCTGCGACGTGAGGGGAGAGCCCAGCAGGTGCCGGCCGTCACGGGTCATCAGCTGCGGCCACTGGCCCGCAGCGGTGTCCAGCACAAGGACGGCATCCTGGCTGCCGGCCGGCAGCGTGGCCAGCGAGCGAAAGCCGGTGACGTTGAAGCTCAGCGGGTCACCCGGGGCGCGGTCGGGTGCCTGGGCTGTGGGGGCGTACAGCGACGCCAGGGTGGGCGGCTGGGCGTAGGTCTCGGGCTGCAGCGACCAGGTGGCCTGGGCGGTGCCGACGTTCAGGTCGTGGGCCACCACCCGGAAGGGACCGGCGGCGGCCACGCGCTGCGGGTCGTCGATCAGGGCGGCCAGCCCGCGCGCGGCCGAGACACCGACCGGCTGCAGGCCGAACAGGGCCTGGCCTGGTCGGCCCAGGGCGTCGATGCCCCCGGCATGGATGGCGTTGGCCTCGGTCATGAGCAACTGGGCCAGTTCGTCCAGCTTGGCCTGGGCTGGGCGCAGGACCTGGTCCCGCACGCCCATCAGCCCACCAAGTTCGCCGCCGGAAACGCCGGCGATCACACGGGCGTGCGGGCTGTTGAGGTTCAGGCTCAGCTCGGCGCGTCCCGAGGCGTCCACGGTATAGCCCAGGCGGTAGGTGGCATCGCCGTTGACCACGACAGCACCCGTCCTGTCGCCGGTCTGGTCGTCCAGGGAGTCGTTCAGGCTGACCTTGACCTGGCCGTTGGTGGCGAATTCGGTCTTGATACGTGCGAAGGCCGAGAGCTCTCGCAGCAGGCGGTCTCGCTGGTCCAGGATCTCGGGCGGCTGGCGGTCCAGCGAGCCGTTCTTGAACAGCTGTTTGTTGACCAGCGCGATCTGCTCGGCGTAGGTGTTGATCCGGTTCACCGCGGAGGTCAGGCCTTCGCGGGTTTCGGTGTCGATCAGGTCCAGCTGGGTGGTCAGTTGCCGGAATCCGGAGGCGGCGCCATCGGCCTGGCGCAGGAAGCTGCTGCGCGCGATCACCGAGGCGGGTTCCACCGCCAGGTCACGTGCTGCCGAGAAGAAGGCGGTGAGCGAGCCGGTCAGGCCGGTGTTCTTGTCCGCCATCAGATCCATGATGCGGTTGGCGTACTCGACCAGCGGGCCCTGGGCTTCCAGGTTGCTGTTGCTGTTGCGCAGATTGGCCTCGATGAAGGCGTCGTACTGACGGCGAACGGCCTCTAGGCGCACGCCGGTGCCGATGAAGCTGTTGCCCATCTGCCGCGGCTGGTTGGAGGCCAGGCCGACGTCCTGCCGGGTGTAGCCGTCCGTGCCGACGTTGGCGATGTTGTTGGAGACGGTCGACAGCGCCCGCTGGTAGGCGGAAACGCCGGTGCTGCCCAGAGAGAGGAGGTCGCTCACGGCTTAGTCCCCAGGGGCTGGCGGCCCGGCAAGGGCAGGGCGGGTGTGGTCAGGGGTAGGGCATAGCCGGCCGCGGCGCGGGGCAGCGCCATCGGTGCAGGGGCCACGGGCGCGGCCAGGGGCAGGGGTGCAGCCGCCGGGTTCAGCGGAAAGGCCCGGGCCTTGAGCGCGTCTTCGGTACTGGGCACCGCCTGCGTCTGGCGGCGGGCCAGCTGGCGTTCGAGCATATCGGCCAGGCCCACACCGCCGCGTCGCGACATCTGCTGCGCGACTTCCTTGTCCATGAGGTCTTCATAGAGGTCGGCGGTATCGCTTTCGGTCAGCTCGCTCTTGACGATGGTCTGGCGCATGGCCTTGAGGGTTTCCTGCAGGAAATGCGCTTCGAATTGCTCGGCGGCCTTGCGCAGCGCCTTACGCTCGTTCGTCACCGCCTGGCCGCGCAGGGCGGTCAGGCTGGCGAAGTCGAGGTAGCCGGTGCTGGGCGAAAGGTCGCTCATGGCGGGTGTGTTTAGATGATCACCAGCTCGGCGCGCAGGCTGCCGGAGCTCTTGAGGGCTTCGAGGATGGCGATCAGGGCCGAGGGCGTGGCCCCCACCTGATTCACCGCATCGACGATCTGGCGCAGATCGACCCCCGGCTGGAACAGGAACATCGGACGGCGCTGCTCCTGCACGTTGATGGTGGCGTTCTGGACCGGCGTGGTCTGGCCCTGGCCGAAGGCGTTGGGCTGGGACACCTCGTTGGTGGCGGTAATGGCTACCGAGATGGTGCCGTGTGTCACCGCGGCGGCGCTCACCTTCACGTTGCGGCTGATGACGACCGTACCGGTGCGGGCGTTGACGACCACGCGGGCCGCAGGCTCGCCGGGGGTGACCTCCAGGTTCTCGACCATGCTCATGAACGAGACGCGCTGCGACAGGTTCTCGGGGGCGCGCACGGCCAGCGACATGCCGTCGATGGCGCGCGCCGTGCCTTCGCCAAAGCGCTGATTGATCGCGTTGACGA
>CAZUKC010000243.1:0-2436 GCA_964620375.1 uncultured Ramlibacter sp.
GATGGCAAGCGCGATCCGCGCCTTGTCCATGGATGCCGTGCAACAAGCCAATTCGGGACACCCGGGGGCACCCATGGGGATGGCCGACATCGCTGTGGCCCTGTGGGCCCGCCACCTCAAACACAACCCCACCGACCCGCACTGGGCTGACCGTGACCGCTTCGTGCTGTCCAACGGCCACGGGTCCATGCTGATTTATGCGCTGCTGCATCTCACGGGCTACGACCTGCCGATGCAGGAGCTGCGCAATTTCCGGCAGCTGCATAGCAAGACCGCCGGCCACCCCGAGGTGGGCATCACCCCCGGCGTCGAGACCACCACCGGCCCGCTGGGCCAGGGCATCACCAACGCGGTGGGCATGGCGCTGGCCGAGAAGCTGCTGGCGGCCGAATTCAACCGCGAAGGCCACGCCATCGTCGACCACCGTACGTACGTGTTCCTGGGCGACGGCTGCCTGATGGAAGGCATCAGCCACGAGGCCTGCGCCCTGGCTGCTGCCTGGAAGTTGAACAAGCTGATCGCGGTCTACGACGACAACGGCATCTCCATCGACGGCCAGGTCGCGCCCTGGTTCGGTGACGACACGCCCGCGCGTTTCCGCGCCTACGGCTGGAACGTGGTCGGCCCGGTGGACGGCCACGACGTGGACGCGGTGGACTCGGCCATCGCGCAGGCCCGCCGCAGCACCGACAAGCCCACGCTGATCGTCGCCAAGACCCACATCGGCAAGGGCAGCCCCAACCGCGCCAACACTGCCAAGGCCCACGGCGAGCCCCTGGGCGCCGACGAGATCCGGCTCACGCGCGAAGCCCTGGGCTGGTCGCACGAGCCCTTCGTGGTGCCGCAAGACGTGTACGCCGCCTGGGACGCCAAGGCCGCGGGCCAGAAGGCCCAGGCCGCCTGGAACGAGCGTTTCACCGCGTACAAGCAGGCCTACCCCGTGCAGGCCGCCGAGTTCATCCGCCGCATGAAGGGCCAGTTGCCCGCGAACTTCGCGCAGGTGGCGGTGGATGCCGCCATCGCCGCGCACGCCAAGGCCGAGACCGTGGCCTCGCGCAAGGCCTCGCAGATCGCGCTGGAGGCCTTCACCGCCGCCCTGCCCGAGCTGCTTGGGGGCTCGGCCGACCTCACCGGCTCCAACCTCACGAACACCAAGAGCACCCCGGCGCTACGCCTGAATGCCGACGGCTCGGTCAAGCGCGATGACAGCGGTCACCTGGGCCGCCATATCAACTACGGCGTGCGCGAGTTCGGCATGGCCGCCATCATGAACGGCGTGGCCCTGCATGGCGGCTACATCCCCTACGGCGGCACCTTCCTGACCTTCAGCGACTACAGCCGCAACGCGATCCGCATGGCGGCCCTGATGAAGCAGCGCGTGGTGCACGTGTTCACGCACGACTCCATCGGCCTGGGCGAAGACGGCCCCACCCACCAGTCCATCGAGCATGCCGCCAGCCTGCGCCTCATCCCGAACCTGGACGTCTGGCGCCCCTGCGACACCGCCGAGACCGCGGTGGCCTGGGCCGTGGCCCTGCAGAACGTCACGCGCCCGACGGCGCTGCTGCTTTCGCGCCAGAACCTGCCCTACGCGCCCAAAGCGGGCTTGGACGAGATCAGCCGTGGCGCCTACGTGCTGGCCGAGCCCTCCGAGGTCGGCATGAAGCGCAAGGCCCAGGCCGTGATCATCGCCACCGGCTCCGAGGTGCAGCTGGCACTCAAGGCGCAGGAGCAACTCGCCACGCAGGGCGTCGCAGTGCGCGTGGTCTCCATGCCCTCCACCACCACCTTTGACCGCCAGGACCGCGCCTACAAGGAGCAGGTGCTGCCGTGTGGCGTGCCCCGCATCGCGGTGGAAATGGGCGTGACGGATTTCTGGTGGAAGTACGGGTGCGCCGCGGTGGTCGGCATCGACACCTACGGCGAATCGGCGCCCGCGCCGGTACTGTTCAAGCACTTCGGCTTCACCCCCGAGAACGTGGCGGACACGGTCCGCGCCGTTCTCGGTCACTGATTCTTCAACTCCTCACGGGATCAATCACATGGCTCTCAAGATCGGGATCAACGGCTTCGGCCGCATCGGCCGCATGGTGTTTCGCGCCGCGGTGCAGAACTTCAAGGACATCGAGGTCGTCGCGATCAACGACCTGCTCGAGCCCGACTACCTGGCCTACATGCTCAAGTACGACAGCGTGCATGGCCGCTTCGAGGGCGAAGTGAGCGTCGAGGGCAACACCCTGGTGGTCAATGGCAAGAAGATCCGCCTGACCGCGGTGAAGGACCCCGCCGAACTGAGGTGGGCCGAGGTCGGCGCCGACATCGTGGTCGAGGCCACCGGCATCTTCCTCACCAAGGAAGGCGGCCAGAAGCATCTGGACGCGGGCGCCAAGAAGGTGATCATGTCCGCGCCCTCCAAGGACGACACGCCCATGTTCG
>CAZUKC010000244.1:0-2423 GCA_964620375.1 uncultured Ramlibacter sp.
CCTATTTCGAGGACGTACCCTACGAGATGGAGGAGGCGGCGCTTCTCGATCACGCCGGTCGCTGGGGCGCGCTGTGGCACGTGGTCCTGCCGCAGGTGCTCGGGGGCATCGCGGTCACCACCGTGTTCGTGTTCCTCAACGCCTGGAACGAGTTCATGTTCGCCGTCGTCCTGGGCGGCAACCAGGTGCGACCGGTCACCGTGGCCATGTTCAATTTCATCTCGGTCGAACAGACCCAGTGGGCCAAGGTCGCCGCCGGCGCGATGGTGGCGATGGCCCCGGTCATCCTGCTGGGCCTGCTGGCCCAGAAACATATCGTCAAGGGCCTCACCGTTGGTGCGGTCAAGGGAGGAGGGCGTCGATGAACGTACGCGGCAGCGTCCGCTTCGAGGGAGTGGTCAAGCGCCATGGCGAGACCACCGTGCTGCATGGCGTAGACCTCGAGATCCATGCTGGCGAATTCTTCGTGCTGCTCGGGCCCTCGGGCTCGGGCAAGACCACCACGCTGCGCATTCTGGCGGGCCTGGAGCCGGTGAGCGCGGGCTCGGTGTGGCTCGATGGCGAGGACGTCACCCAGGCCGAACCCGGTGCGCGCGACGTCGCGATGGTGTTTCAAAGCTACGCCCTCTATCCGCACATGACGGTGGCCGAGAACATCGGCTTTCCGCTGAAGATGATGAAGCGCCCCGCCGCCGAGATCGCGCAGGCGGTACAGGCGGCCGCGGCGCGCGTGAGCATCGACCACCTGCTGGCGCGCCGGCCCGGTCAGCTTTCGGGCGGACAGCAGCAGCGCGTGGCCCTGGCCCGTGCCATCGTGCGCCAGCCGCGCATCTTCCTGCTGGACGAGCCGCTCTCGAACCTGGACGCCAAGCTGCGCCTGGAGACGCGTCTCGAATTACGCGAGCTGCAACGCGACCTGGGCGTTACCACCGTGTACGTCACGCACGACCAGGAAGAGGCCATGACGCTGGCGGACCGCATCGCCGTCTTCATGGAGGGCCGCATCGTGCAGGTCGGCACGCCGCGCGAGGTGTTCGGCCGTCCGGCCCAGGCCAGTGTGGCCGGCTTCATCGGCACGCCGCCGATGAACCTGCTGCCGGCCACTTGGAGCGGCCGCACGGTGACGGTTGAGGGCAGCCCCCACCCGGTGGAGAGCGCCACCGACACCGCGCGTCCCGTCACCTTGGGCATCCGCCCCGGCGACCTGCAGGTACAGGCCCAGGGCCTGCCCGCGAAGGTCCTGTATGTCGAGGAGCTGGGCGACCACGCCATCCTGAATGTGCAGGCCGGCCCCACGCGCCTGAAGGTCAAGACGCCCGGTCTCTCGCCCGCGAAGGAGGGCGAGACCGTGCACCTGGGCTTCAAGCCCGAGGCCGTCCATCTGTTCGATCCCGCCGGCGGCCTGCGCCTGGCCTGAACGCACCGTCCCCTGGAGACTCCATGACCCAGCGCCCCAACATCCTCCTGATCCTGAACGACGACATGGGCTACTCCGACCTTGGCTGCTACGGCGGCGAGGTCGAGACGCCCAACCTGGACCGCCTGGCCAAGAACGGCCTGCGCTTCACCCAGTTCTACAACACCGCCCGCTGCAGCCCCTCGCGCGCGTCGCTGCTGACAGGCCTGCACCCGCACCAGACCGGCATCGGCATCCTCACCTACGACTCCGGCCCCGAGGGCTACGCGGGCAACCTGAACCAGCGCTGCGCCACGATCGCGGAGGTGCTCAAGACCGCCGGCTACCGCACCTACCTCAGTGGCAAGTGGCATGTCTCGAGCAACCTGACCCAGCCCACCGACTCCTGGCCGCGCCAGCGTGGCTTTGACGAGTTCTACGGCACCATCATCGGCGCGGGCAGTTTCTACGACCCCAACACCCTCACCCGAGGCAATGAGAACGCCGAGCACGAGGCGCGCCAGCCCGGCTTCTTCTACACCGACGCGATCAGCGACGAGGCGGTCAAGATGCTGCGCACCCACCGGCAGCAGCACGCCGGCACGCCCTTCTTCCAGTACGTGGCCTACACCGCGCCGCATTGGCCGCTGCACGCCCACGACGAGGACATCGCCCGCTACAAGGGCCGCTTCGATGCTGGCTGGGACACCTTGCGCGCGCAGCGCCTGGAAAAGCTTGTGCGCTGGGGCATCCTGGACAAGAAGTGGAAGCTCACCGAGCGCGACCCGAGTCAGCCGCCCTGGACCGAGGCCGACCACAAGGCCTGGCTGGCCCGCTGCATGGAGGTCTACGCCGCGCAGATCGACCGCATGGACCAGGGCATCGGCCGCATCCTCGCGCAGCTCGAAGCAGATGGAGAACTGGACAACACCCTGGTGATCTTCCTGGCCGACAACGGCGCCTGCGCCGAGGACATCCCCGAGAACGTCACCATCGACGAACTCGTGAACAAGCTGATGATCGCGCG
>CAZUKC010000245.1:0-2423 GCA_964620375.1 uncultured Ramlibacter sp.
TCGTGGGCGACCACACCGTGCTGTTTGCCGGCACCGGCGAGCGCATCGAGATCACGCACAAGTCCGCCAGTCGCGCCACTTACGCGCAGGGCAGCCTGCGCGCGGTGCGTTTCCTGGCGGGCAAGACGAGCGGCCTCTACGACATGTTCGACGTGCTGGGCCTGCGTCAGGCCTGAGCGCGTCACACCAGGAGCCCCCCATGATGGAGCTGTTCGAGCAGGGCGATGCCGTCACGCGGGGCGTGGCCCTGATCCTGCTGCTGATGTCCGTGTGCAGCTGGGTGGTCATCCTCTGGAAGGCCTGGCTGCTGCGGCGCGCGGCGGCCGACATCGCGCGCGGTACGGCCGCCTTCTGGCAGGCCGGCTCCCTGGACAGCGCCCGTGACCTGCTGGTGGCCCTGGACCGCGAGGCCCTGGTGCTGCCGCTGCTGGACGCCACCCGGCCGCCGCCCTCCGGTGTGCTGGCTGCTGCCGGCGACCGCGCCCAGCAACTCACCCGAGATCTGCGCGACGCGCTCCACCAGGTCACCGACCGCCTGCAATTCGGCCAGGTCCTGCTGGCCACCGTCGGCGCCACCGCGCCCTTCGTCGGTCTGCTCGGTACGGTCTGGGGGATCTACCACGCGCTCACCGGCATCGCCGCTTCGGGCCAGATCGGCATCGAGCAGGTGGCCGGCCCGGTGGGCGAGGCCCTGGTCATGACCGCTGCCGGACTGGCCGTGGCGATTCCCGCCGTGCTGGGCTACAACGTCCTGGGCCGCCGCATCGGGCGCCTGGAGGCCGACCTCGAGGGGTTCGCGCTGGACTTACGCGGCCTGCTGACCGGCGAAGACGTCGCCGCTGCGCGACGCGAGGCGTAAATGCCGTTCGGCCGTCTCGATCGTCCTGCCCCCGCGTCGCGCCCTTTTGCCGACATCAACGTCACGCCCCTGGTGGACGTGATGCTGGTGCTGGTGGTGATCCTGATCGTCACCGCGCCCCTGCTGGCCAGCGCCATCCGCCTGGACCTGCCCGCCACCCGCGCGGCGCGGCCTGCCGGCGCGGCAGCCTCGCTCTCGGTGAGCCTGGACCCGAACGGAGGCTTGTTCCTGAACGACCAGGCCGTCACCCCCGAGGACCTCGCGCGTCTGCTGGCCGATGCGGCCCGCGCCAACCCCGAGACCGAAGTGCGTCTGCGGGCCGATCGCAGCGTGCCCTACGGGCGGGTGGTCGAGGCCATCGGCGCCGCGCAGCAGGCGGGCCTGACCCGCATCGGCTTCGTCGCCGACCCCAAGGCGCGCTGAGGTCGGGGCTGCGGGCCCGCACTGAAAACGGCGTGTCGCAGCGCCCCCGGCGGGCATGGGGCGCGCCCTACAATTTGCCCCATCATGCAAGACAAGTACAACCATCTCGAGGTCGAACAGGCCGCGCAGGCGCACTGGACCGCGCGCGACGCCTATCGCGTGATCGAGGACGCGGGGAAGAAGAAGTTCTACGCCTGCTCCATGCTGCCCTACCCGAGCGGCAAGCTGCACATGGGGCACGTGCGCAACTACACCATCAACGACATGCTCACGCGCTACCTGCGCATGAACGGCTACAACGTCCTCATGCCCATGGGCTGGGACGCCTTCGGCCTGCCCGCCGAGAACGCCGCGCTCAAGAACGGCGTGCCGCCCGCGAAGTGGACCTACGACAACATCGCCTACATGAAGAAGCAGATGCAGGCGATGGGGCTGGCCATCGACTGGTCGCGTGAGGTCGCCACCTGCGACCCCAGCTACTACAAGTGGAACCAGTGGCTGTTCCTGAAGATGCTCGAGAAGGGCATCGCCTACCGCAAGACCCAGGTCGTGAACTGGGACCCGGTGGACCAGACCGTGCTGGCCAACGAGCAGGTGATCGACGGCAAGGGCTGGCGCACCGGCGCGGTGGTGGAAAAGCGCGAGATTCCCGGCTATTACCTCAAGATCACCGACTACGCCCAGGAACTGCTCGATCACGTGCAGCACCAGCTGCCAGGGTGGCCCGAGCGCGTGAAGCTGATGCAGGAAAACTGGATCGGCAAGAGCGAGGGTGTGCGCTTTGCCTTCACCCACGACATCCGCGGCGCCGACGGCAAGCTGATCGGGGACGGGCGCCTGTACGTCTTCACCACGCGTGCCGACACCATCATGGGTGTCACCTTCTGTGCGGTGGCCCCCGAGCACCCGCTGGCAGCGCATGCGGCCGCGACCAACCCGAAACTGGCCGCCTTCATCGAGTCGTGCAAGCAGGGCGGCACCACCGAGGCCGAACCGGCGCTGAAGGAAGAGGAGGGCATGCCCGCCGGCCTGGCGGTCACGCACCCGCTCACGGGCGAGCCGGTGGACGTGTGGGTCGGCAACTACGTGCTCATGAGCTATGGCGACGGCGCGGTCATGGGCGTGCCGGGCCACGACGAAC
>CAZUKC010000246.1:0-2413 GCA_964620375.1 uncultured Ramlibacter sp.
AAGGGCAGCGGGGTGGGGTTGGCGCCCAGGGCCTTGACCCAGTCGATGTTGATCGCGTTGGGGATCACGCGCAGCTTCAGGCCTTCAATATCGGCGACCTTGTTGATCGCGCGGCGGCCGTTGGTCAGGTGGCGAAAGCCCAGCTCGTAGTAAGTCAGGCCGACCACACCCTTCTCCTCGAGTCGGGCGTGCAGCTTCTGGCCGAAGGCGCCGTCGACAATGGCGTCGGCTTCGCGGCCCGAGGCGAACATGAAGGGGAAGTCGAACACGCTGAATTCCCGGACCACGCTGGCCAGGATGCCGGAGTTCATGGAGGCCATCTCCAGCGTGCCGCCTTGCAGCGCGGAGAGGTTCGCTTGGTCGCTACCGAGCTGGCCGCTGGGGAAGATGTTGACCTTGATCTTGCCGCCGGAGTTCTTCTCGACGATTTCCTTGAACTTCTCCATGCCCTGAATGATCGGGTGACCAGCGGCGTTCTGGTTGGCGAACTTGATCACCTTGTCCTGGGCCAGGGCGGTGCCGGCCAGGGCAAAGGCGGCGGCAGCGGCGACCGCGGACTTGATGAAGAGGCGTTTCATGGGATGTCTCCTGGTGATGGGAAATGGACGGTGCTGGCTCCCCGACAGAACCAGCGAGTGGGATCGGTGGGGTTTCGCAGTCGTAGGCTTAATGTACGAAATGGTTAGTTTTGCGCAGATCGGGAAAACCCCCGGAACTCGACCTGGCCTTGTCTGAAAACGAATGCCTTCTATTTACGGACGAAGCGCACCACCATCTCGATGATGCTGTCACGGCGCGCCACCACCGAGGCGGCCGCCTCGAGATCGCGCTTGAAGATCAGGGAGAAGGTGTGCCGGTTGGCGACGTTGAACACGCTCAGGGCGCTGATGGACATGTGCACGTCCAGCGGGTCCAGGCCGTTGCGAAACACGCCCTCGCGCTGCCCGCGCTCAAGCACCCGGCGCAGACCCTCAATGGCCGGAACGTTCAGGCGCTGGATGGTCCTGCTTTGGGCCAGGTACTCGCCGCGGTGCATGTTCTCGTTCATCACGAGGCGGATGAACTCCGGGTGCGCCAGCTGGTAGTCCACGGTGAAGCCGACCAGCTTGCGCAGAGCGTCTTCGGGGGCAAGGTCCTCCAGGTGCAGCTGCGACTCGATGCTGCGCATGCGGCTGTAGGCGGCCTCGAGCACCGCGACGTACAGGCCCTCCTTGCTGCCAAAGTAGTAATAGATCATGCGCTTGCTGGTGCGCATGGCCTCGGCAATGAGGTCGATACGGGCGCCGGCCAGGCCCTTCTCGGAAAACTCGCGGGTGGCGACCTCGATGATGTCGGCCCGCGTGCGCTCGGGGTCGTTCGTGCGCGGCTCGGGCGCGGCAGCCCGCGACCGGGGCTTGGACGGCGTGCGTCGCGCGGGTTTCGAGGAATGTACCGGCTGGTTCATTCCTGCGAGTGTAGGAGAAGTGGCGCCGCTTGCGCCTTGGGCGCTGCGGCGTGGGCCGCGTGGTGGACTCAGGCCTGGGCCAACCCTGCGATGGCCAGCGCGTAGCCGCCCACGCCGAAGCCCGCCATGACGGCCTTGGCCGCGGGCGAGATGTAGCTGTGGTGACGGAAGCTCTCGCGGGCGTGCACGTTGCTGATATGCAGCTCGATGACCAGGGCGCCCGCGCCCTTGATCGCGTCGTGCAGGGCGATGCTGGTGTGGGTGTACGCGCCCGCGTTGAGCACGGTGCCCGCCGCCTGGCCCTGGGCCTGCGCCCGACCGGCTTCGTGGATCCAGGAGACCAGCTCGCCCTCATGGTTGGTCTGACGGAAATCGAGCTTGAAGCCGTGCTGCTCGCAGGCCTTGCGGCACAGGGCTTCGACATCGGCCAGGGTCTGCGCGCCGTAGATCTGGGGCTCGCGGCTACCCAGGAGGTTGAGGTTGGGGCCGTTGAAGACGTAGACGGTTTTCATGGGGGCGTGGGCGTAGGGCGTTGGCCGCGAGCGTAGCAGACCCGCGCCCCGGGGCGCGACGTGCGTGCGGTGGGCGGCGCACGACAGGCTGCGCGCGCAGCGAAAGCCGATGTAGACGACCGCCGTGCTGCGTGGCTTGGACTGCAGGTGCTCGCGGTGCATCTGAGCGGGCCCGTACCACCAGGAGCCGCCACGCGTGGGCCGTTCGGTTCCGGCGGCGCCGTCGTCGGTCCATTCCCAGACGTTGGCCGCCATCTCGTGCAGGCCGTTGACGCCCGCGCGCGTGCTGCCGGCTTCGGCGTGTCCGCGCCCGCGCGAAGTGGCCTGGCGCGGATCGGCCAGCACCGTGCGGGGATCGCCGCAGCCCTCGGCGCAGTTGGCGCCCTGCGGGGAGTCGCCGGTGGGGTAGGGGTAGGTGCGGCCAGTCGCGAATCCGGCAGGGGGCGCAGCGCGCCGC
>CAZUKC010000247.1:0-2408 GCA_964620375.1 uncultured Ramlibacter sp.
AGATGATCGCGCAGCTGGTCGAGGAAGAAGGTGTCAACGAAAAGATGGCCGAGTTCATCAACCCGCTGGCCTACCTGGGTGACCAAATGACGAAGTTCACCACCGAGATCGGCTTCAAGGGTTTCCAGAACGCCGATGAAGTGGGGGCCGCCGCCGTGGATTACCTGCGCGTCGCCGGTCACCTGGTGTTTGGCTACTTCTGGGCCCGGATGGCCCAGGTGGCGCTGCGCCAGATCGAGGCGGGCAACACTGATCCCTTCTACAAGGGCAAGCTGCAGACGGCGCGCTTTTACTTCGCGAAGCTGTTCCCCGAAACCGCCACCCTGATGCGCACCGCGCGTGGGGGCGCCAAGGTGCTGATGGACACCGAGGAGGCGCTGGCATGAGCAAGACCCTGATCACCCTGGCACTGTGGGCCGCTGGCTCGGCGTGGGCCCAGATGACGCCCGTGGGTGTCTGGCACAGCGTGGACGACAAGACCGGTGAGACCAAGGCCGAGATCCGCCTGACCGAGGCCGAAGGCGTGGTGCGCGGGCGCATCGAGAAGCTGCTTCGCAAGGGCGCCGACCAGGCCGCCCGCTGCATCGATTGCGAAGGCGACCGCAAGGACCAGCCCGTGCTGGGTCTGGAGATCATCCGCGGCGCACGCAAGGTGACGGGCAAGGACGTGTGGGAGGGGGGCAAGATCCTCGACCCCGAGAACGGTCGCGACTACGCCTTGCGCCTGACGCCCATCGAGGGCGGCCGCAAGCTGGAAGTACGGGGCTCCGTCGCCTTCATCGGCCGTACGCAGACCTGGGTGCGTGTCCAATGAACACGCCCCAGAACCCCCCGCGCGCGCTGCGCGTGAAGAAAGTCGCCGTGCTGGGCGCCGGCGTGATGGGCGCGCAGATCGCGGCGCACCTGGTCAACGTCCGGGTGCCGGTGGTGCTGTTCGATCTGCCGGCCCAGGGCGAGGACGGCGCAGTGGCAACTTCCGAGGCCGCTCGCAACGGCATCGTGACCCGAGCCATCGAAGGCCTGAAGAGGATCAAGCCCGCACCCCTGGGCGTAGCGGACGAGGCTGACCTGATCCAGGCAGCCAACTACCAGGACCACCTGGGACTGCTCAAGGACTGCGATCTGGTGATCGAGGCCATCGCCGAGCGCATGGACTGGAAGCTGGATCTGTACCGGAAGATCGCGCCGCAGGTGGCGCCGCACGCCATCGTCGCGTCCAACACCTCGGGCCTGTCGATCACCAAACTCGCAGAAGCGCTGCCCGAGGCGATCCGTCCGCGCTTTTGTGGCATCCACTTTTTCAATCCGCCGCGTTACATGGCCCTGGTGGAATTGATCGCCACGCCAGCCACGCAGGCATCGATCCTGGACGACCTGGAGACCTTCGTCACCACCACCTTGGGCAAGGGTGTGGTGCGGGCCAAGGACTCGCCGAACTTCATTGCTAACCGCGTGGGCATCGCCGGCATGCTGGGGACGATGAAGGAGGCGCAGCAGCACGGCCTGACCTATGACGTGGTCGACGACCTGACCGGCAAGAAGCTCGGGCGCGCGTCCAGTGGCACCTTCCGCACCGCCGACGTGGTGGGCCTGGACACGCTGGCCCACGTGATCAAGACCTTGCAGGACAACTTCAGCGAGGCCAGCGATCCCTTCTATCCGAGCTACGCGACGCCCGAGGTGCTCAAGGTACTGCTCGAAAAGGGCTACCTGGGGCAGAAGGCCAAGGCGGGCTTCTACAAGAAGGTGGGGCGTGACGTGCTGCGCTTTGACCTGGCGAGCCAGGACTATGTGCCGGGCGCGGAAAAGGCCGATGAGGTCTACGCGCGCATGCTGAAAAAACCCGCCGCCGAGCGACTGAAGCTGCTGCGCAACGCCGAAGGCGCGCAGGGCCGATTCCTGTGGGCCATTCTTCGCAACAGCTTCCACTATGCGGCGGTGCACCTGGCGTCCATCGCCGACACCGCACGCGACGTCGACTTCGCGATGCGCTGGGGCTTTGGCATGAAGCAGGGCCCTTTCGAGCTCTGGCAGGAAGCCGGCTGGCTGCAGGTGGCGCAGTGGGTGCAGGAGGACATTGACGCCGGGAGGGCGCTGTCTCGTGCACCGCTACCCGAGTGGGTGTTCAAGGGCCCGGTGGCCGATGCGGGGGGCGTACACACGCCCGAAGGCTCCTGGAATCCGACGACGCAACGCTTCGAGCCCCGTCGACTGCTGCCGGTGCACGCGCGCCAGCATTTCCCCGAGGCGGTCCTGGGCAGCAACGCCCCGCGCTTCGAGACCGCCGGCACCACCCTGCACGAGGACGCCGGCATCCGCCTGTGGACGCTGGACGGCCAGGTCCTGATCGCCAGCCTCAAGACCAAGATGCACGCGATCAGCCCCGAGGTGGCCGAGGGCCTGCAGCG
>CAZUKC010000248.1:0-957 GCA_964620375.1 uncultured Ramlibacter sp.
CCTCAAGGATCACGGTGCCTACCTGGCCGTCGTGGTGGAGCTTCCGCACGCGGGCCGCGTCCGCATGGTGGGCAACCTGCTGGGCGATCCGCTGCAGCAAGTGCGCATCGGGGCCGAAGTTCAGGGCGTGTTCGAGCATCACCCGGAGGCTTCGCAGCCGTACACGCTGCTGCAGTGGCGCTGCCGGTGACGGGGTCGTCTTCGACGGATGAAAGGCAAGCCGATATCGACCTGGTCGTGGTCGGTGCCGGGGCGGGCGGCATGGTGGCCGCGCTGGTGGCGGCGCTCGAAGGCCTGCGCGTCGTGCTGTGCGAGGGCTCACAACAAGTCGGAGGCACGACGGCCACTTCCGCCGGCACGCTCTGGATCCCGGGCAACCGGCACGGGGCGGAGGCGGGCCATGCAGACTCGGTCCAGGCGGCGGCCAGCTACCTGGACGCGCTGATCGGGCCGGACGATGGGCGCCAGCTGCGGCAGGCGTTCCTGGAATCCGGCGACGCGGCCATTGCCTACCTCGAGGAGCGCACCGACGTCGCCTTCGTCAGTGCGGGACAGCATCCGGACTACCTGGCTTTGCCCGGTGCGGCGATCGCTGGCCGGGCGCTGGCGCCGCGCCCCTTCGACGGACGGCTGCTGCGTGGCGCATTCGCGCGGATCCGGCCGCCGATGCCGGAGTTCCTGCTGCTCGGCGGGATGATGGTGGGCAAGGCCGACATCCAGGCACTGGTGCGGCGCTGGCAATCCTGGCCCGCGTTCGTTGCCAGTGCCGGGCTGGTGGCCCGCTACCTTGTCGACCGCATCCGCTATCCCCGCGGCACGCGCCTGGTGATGGGCAATGCGCTGGTCGCCCGCCTGTTCTACAGCCTGCAGCGCGCCGGCGTCGACGTTCGCTTCGGCTGGCGCCTGCGGGAACTGACCGTCGAAGGCAACATTCCGGACCTTGCGCCGCTCGCGGCA
>CAZUKC010000248.1:1072-2400 GCA_964620375.1 uncultured Ramlibacter sp.
GAAGTCGGCAAGGTGCGGGGAGCCACCTTTGCCGTCGATGGCCAGGAGCGGCGCCTCGACAGCCGGGCGGGCGTGGTCCTGGCCACCGGTGGCGTTGGTCACGGCGAGGCCCTGCGCGCCGAACTGGCTCCTGCCGGAATGTCCTTGCCTTCGCTGGCTTGCGATGCAGTCAACGGCGAAGGCATCACCGCGGCGCGATCCGCCGGCGCCGGGTTCGAGCGCTACGCCGCCGGCGACTTCTTCTGGCAGCCGGTGTCGCGCGTGCCACGCCCAGGTGGGCCAGGGCTTTTTCCCCATCTTTTCCTGGACCGCGCCAAGCCGGGCCTGGTTGCCGTGGACGCCCAGGGACGCAGGTTCGCCGACGAAGCGGGTTCGTACCACCACTTCGTGGAGGCGATGGTGCGCCACCTGCAGCGCACCGGCGGCGATGCGGCCTGGCTGGTCTGCGATGCGGCCTTCGTGCACAAGTACGGACTGGGCGTGATCCTGCCGGGGACGCGCCGGCTGGATCGCTGGATCCGCCAAGGCTATGTCTGCGTGGCCGACCGCCTGCCGGCGCTGGCGCAGCGCGCCGGCATCGATCCCGCGGGGCTGCTCGCCACCGTGCAGCGGACCAACGACTATGCTGCAACTGGCCGTGACCCGGACTTCCACAAGGGCGATGCGCCGGTCGACCGGTTCAACGGCGACCCGGCCCACCGACCGAACCCTTGCCTGGGCGAAATCGGCCAACCGCCCTTCGTCGCGTTGCGCATCCTGCCGGCCGACGCGGCTTCGAGTTCGGGGCTGCCGATCGATGCCGATGGCCGGGTGCTGGACCGCGCTGGCCGTGTCGTCGTAGGACTCTATGCCTGCGGCAACGATGCCGCGTCCGTGATGCGGGGCACCTATCCGGGCCCGGGAACGACACTGGGGCCGGCCTTCGTCTTTGCCTGGCGGGCCGCGCTGTTTGCGGCGCGTCGTGCTGCATCGGCGCGTGCGCATCCGATCGAGGAGAAACCGTGATGGAACCGAATGCTTCCCCCGCGCGCCGCGCGGGCCCGCTCGCGGACTTGCGGGTCGTCGAGTTCGCGGGCATCGGACCGGGGCCCTTCGCCTGCATGCTGCTGTCGGACATGGGCGCCGACGTGGTGACGATCGACCGCCCGGGGGCACGCGCCAGTGATCCGCGCAACGTCACGCAGCGGGGACGCACGGTGGTGCAGGCCGACCTCAAGGACGCCGCCTGCATCGAGCAGGTGCTGCAGCTGCTGCAGGCGGCCGACGTCCTGGTGGAAGGCTTCCGCCCGGGCGTCATGGAGCGCCTGGGGCTGGGGCCGGAGGCGGTC
>CAZUKC010000249.1:0-2375 GCA_964620375.1 uncultured Ramlibacter sp.
CGCATGGGCCTGCCCAAGTCCATCACCGGCGTGTTCCAGGGCCTGCTGCTGTTTGCCCTGCTCGCCTGCGACACGATGATGGTCTATCGCGTGCGCTGGCTGGGTCGCAAGGGGGTGGCGTGATGGAAGCCTACGCCCTGCTCCTGGCCTCCACCCTGAACGCCGGCACGGTGCTGGCGATCGCGGCGCTGGGGCTGTTGATCAACGAGAAGGCCGGCATCGTCAACCTCGGGGCCGAGGGCATGATGCTGTGCGCCGCCTTGGCGGGCTTCGTCGCTGTGGTGCACACCGGCAGCGACCTGGCCGGCTTCGCCGCGGGCGCCGGGGCGGGCGCGGTGATGGCGCTGGCCTTCGGCGTGCTGGTGATCTGGCTCAACACCAACCAGTACGCCACCGGCCTGGCCCTGAGCCTGTTCGGCGCGGGCTTCTCGGCCTTCGCCGGCATCCGCTACGTTCAGGAGAAACTGCCCGAGCGCCCCCGCTTCTCGATCCCGGGCCTGGGCGACATCCCCCTGGCCGGGCCGGCTTTTTTCCAGCAACACCCCTTGGTGTATCTGACCATCGCGCTGGCCGCCGGCCTAGTCTGGTTTCTGTACCGCTCACGCACCGGTCTGGTGCTTCGTTCGGTGGGCGAATCCCCGGAATCGGCCCACGCCCTGGGCTACCCGGTGCGCCGCATCCGCCTGGCGGCGGTGGTGACCGGCGGGGCCCTGTGCGGGCTGGCCGGGGCTTACCTGTCAGTGGCCTACACCCCCCTGTGGGTGGAGGGCATGGTGGCGGGCAAGGGCTGGATCGCCCTGGCGCTCACGACCTTCGCCACCTGGCGGCCGGCCCGTGTACTGCTTGGGGCTTACCTTTTCGGCGGCGTGACCATGCTGCAGTTCCACTTCCAGGCGGCTGGCGTCGAGGTGGCCAGCGAGTTCCTGAACATGCTGCCCTACCTGGCCACCATCCTGGTGCTGGCCCTGATCTCCCGCAATCCCGCCTGGATCCGACTGAACATGCCCGCGTCGCTCGGAAAGCCTTTTTATCCGGGCTCATAATTCAGCGTTTTCCTGCGCCTTCCCCCTTCACCTTCCATTTCTTTCCAACCAGAGGAACCCATGACCGACCTGAAGAAACGCTCGATGCTCCGAGTGGCGGCCCTGTCCGCCGTGGCTGTCGCCGCCCTTGTGGGCTGCGGCAAGAAAGAGGCTCCCGCAACGGCTGCTGCGCCTGCCGCATCGGCCGCCAAGCCCGAGCCGCTGAAGATTGCCTTCGCCTACGTCGGCCCGGTGGGTGACGGCGGCTGGACCTTCGCCCACGACAACGCCCGCAAGGCCATCGAGAAAGAATTCGGCGACAAGGTCGTGACCAGCTTCGTCGAGAAGGTCGCCGAGTCGGCCGATGCCGAGCGCAACTTCCGTGAACTGGTGTCCCAGGGCAACAAGCTGATCTTCGGCACCACCTTTGGCTACATGGAGCCCATGCTCAAGGTCGCGGCCGACTTCAAGGACGTCAAGTTCGAGCATGCCACCGGCTACAAGAGCGCCGACAACATGCGCACCTACGACAGCCGCACCTACGAAGGCGCCTACATGGCTGGCGTGATCGCCGGCAAGATGACCAAGACCAACGTGCTGGGCGTGGTGGGCTCCATCCCGATCCCCGAGGTGGTCCGCAACATCAACAGCTTCACCCTGGGCGCCCAGTCGGTGAACCCCAAGATCAAGACCAAGGTGGCCTGGGTGGGCGAGTGGTTCAACCCGCCCAAGGAAGCCGAAGCCGCCACCGCCCTGCTCAATGGCGGCGCCGACGTGCTGATGCAGAACACCGACTCCTCCGCCGTGCTGCAGACCGCCGAGAAGGCGGGCAAGCGCGCCTTCGGCTGGGACTCCGACATGACCGCCTACGGCCCCAAGGCCCACCTGGGTTCGGCCATCATCAACTGGGCGCCGTACTACATCAAGGCCACGCGTGACGCCCTGGAGGGCAAGTGGACCGGCAACAGTGGCATCTGGTGGGGCGTGAAGGAAGGCGCGATCGACATGGTCTCCATCGCAGCCGACGTGCCGGAAGACACCAAGAAGCGCATCGAGGAGATCAGGTCTGGCCTGAAGGCCGGCACCTTCTCCATCTGGAAGGGCCCGATCGTTGGCCAGGACGGCAAGACCGTGCTCGAGAAGGACGTCGTTGCCGACGACAAGTTCATGAGCGGGATCATGTTCTACGTCAAGGGCGTCGAGGGCAAGATCCCGGGCGCGGACAAGAAGAAATAAACCCTACACGGGGTTGTTTCCTGGGGGACCTTCGGGTCCCCCTTCTGTTTCTGCTTCTGGTTCTTTCTCCGGCGAAGCGCCCGACACGGGCTGGGAGGGCCGTCTCCTCCCGATGGT
>CAZUKC010000250.1:0-2367 GCA_964620375.1 uncultured Ramlibacter sp.
CCCGCGAGGTCGAGCGCGTCGACTCCGGTTACCGATCGATGATGAGCGTGCAGTCCTCGCTGGTGATGGTCCCGATCTACGAATTCGGCAACGAGGCCACCCGCCAGAAGTACCTGCCCAAGCTCGCCACCGGCGAGTGGATCGGGTGCTTCGGCCTGACTGAAGCCAATCACGGCTCCGACCCCGCCAGCATGATCACCCGCGCCCGCAAGGTCGATGGGGGCTACAAGCTCACGGGCAGCAAGATGTGGATCTCCAACTCGCCCTTCGCCGACGTGTTCGTGGTCTGGGCCAAGGACGACGAAGGATCCATCCGGGGCTTCGTGCTGGAAAAGGGCTGGAAAGGCCTGTCTGCGCCCAAGATCCAGGGCAAGGTGGGCCTGAGGGCCTCCACCACCGGCGAGATCGTGATGGAAGACGTGTTCTGCCCCGAAGAGAACGCCTTCCCCGAGGTGCGTGGCCTCAAGGGCCCGTTCACCTGCCTGAATTCGGCGCGTTACGGCATTGCCTGGGGCGCGCTGGGGGCGGCCGAGGACTGCTGGTTTCGCGCCCGCCAATACGTGATGGACCGCCAGCAGTTTGGCAAGCCCCTGGCGGCCAACCAGTTGATCCAGAAAAAGCTCGCCGACATGCAGACCGAAATCACGCTGGGTCTGCAAGGCTGCCTGCGCCTGGGCCGTATGAAGGACGAGGGCACCGCCGCGGTGGAGATCACCTCCATCTTGAAGCGCAATTCCTGCGGCAAGGCCCTGGACATTGCCCGCTTGGCGCGCGACATGATGGGTGGCAATGGCATCAGCGACGAGTACGGCGTGGCCCGCCACCTGGTGAACCTGGAGGTGGTCAACACCTACGAGGGCACCCATGACATCCATGCCCTGATCCTGGGGCGCGCCCAGACCGGCATCGCCGCGTTCTGAGCGCACCGCCCGTGTGCCGCGCGCGCCGCGGCACGCCTATTTCCCACGCGGCCAGCGGCACATCAGCCCAGCGCTATAATCGGGGGCTTTCCCGCAAACCCGTACGCCTAGCGCCAACCGCAGCCCCTTTCCTGAACAAAAGCAACATCGAGAGCGATCTCGGTAAGCGTTTGGGCGTACCCGTCACCATCCGGAGAACCCAGTGCTTTTGTCTCAACAGGCTTCCAGGCCTCACGCCCTCCTGGCGCTCGCAGACGGCACGGTCTTTACCGGCACTTCGATCGGGGCCCCCGGCTCCACCACCGGCGAGGTCGTGTTCAACACCTCCCTCACCGGCTACCAGGAAATCCTCACCGACCCGAGCTACTGCCGGCAGATCGTCACCCTGACGTATCCGCACATCGGCAACTACGGCATCAACGAGGAAGACATCGAAGCCGCTAAGGTCCATGCCGCGGGCCTCATCATCCGCGACCTGCCTCTCGTCGCCTCCAACTTCCGAAGTAGCCTCAGCCTCAGCGCCTACCTTGAGCGCGAGGGCACGGTGGGCATCGCCGACATCGACACCCGCAAGCTCACGCGCCTGCTGCGCACGAAGGGCGCGCAAAACGGGTGCATCCTGGCGCTGGCCCCGGGCCAGGCCGTCACGCAGGCCCTGAAGGACCAGGCCGTGGCCCAGGCGAAGGCCGCTCCCGCCATGACTGGCCTGGACCTGGCCAAGGTGGTGTCCGCGACCGCCCGCGCCGAGTGGACCGAGACCGAGTGGGAACTGGGCACCGGCTACGGCAAGCTCGAGAACCCCCGCTACCACGTGGTGGCCTACGACTTCGGCGTGAAGAAAAACATCCTGCGCATGCTGGCCGAGCGCGGTTGCAAGGTCACCGTGGTGCCCGCGCAGACGCCTGCGGCCGAAGTCAAGAAGCTGCAGCCGGATGGTGTCTTCCTCTCCAACGGACCTGGCGACCCGCAGCCCTGCGACTACGCCATCGCCGCCACGCGCGAGCTGGTCGAGGCCGGCTATCCGACCTTCGGCATCTGCCTGGGCCACCAGATCCTGGCGCTGGCCTCGGGCGCCAACACCTTCAAGATGAAGTTCGGCCACCACGGCGCCAACCATCCGGTGAAAGACCTGGACACCGGGCGCGTGTCGATCACCAGCCAGAACCACGGGTTCGCGGTGGACGAGAAATCGCTGCCCGCCAACCTGCGTGCCACGCATGTGAGCCTGTTCGACGGCACGCTGCAGGGCCTGGCCCGCACCGACAAGCCCGCGTTCTGCTTCCAGGGTCACCCGGAGGCCTCGCCCGGTCCGCACGATATCGGCTACCTGTTCGACCGGTTCACCGGCCTGATGGACCAAGCCCGGAAAAGCTAATCCATGCCCAAGCGACAAGACATCAAGAGCATTCTCATCATCGGCGCTGGCCCGATCATCATCGGCCAGGCC
>CAZUKC010000251.1:0-2280 GCA_964620375.1 uncultured Ramlibacter sp.
CGTGCTGGTCGACGGCCGATCGGTCAAGGCCTGTAACGTGCTGCTCGCCCAGGTGGCCGGCCAGTCGGTCACCACCATCGAGGGCGTGGCCGCCACCGACGGCACCATGCACCCGATGCAGGCGGCCTTCAAGGAGTGCCACGGCCTGCAATGCGGCTTCTGCACGCCGGGCATGGTCATGAGCGCCATCGACCTGTGCCAGCGCCACCCCCAGGCCGACGCCACGCAGATCCGCGAACAGCTCGAAGGCAACCTGTGCCGCTGCACCGGTTACCAGAACATCGTGAAGGCCGTGCAGCAAGGTGCTGCCGCCATGAAAGCCTGACCAGGAGTCCACCATGGGTGCATCTGACTTTGCCAAGCTTCCCCACATCGGCGAATCCCTGCGTCGCAAGGAGGACTACCGCTTCCTCACTGGCGCTGGCCAATACACCGACGACATCGTGCTGCAGAACATGCATCACGCGGTGTTCGTGCGCTCGCCGCATGCCCACGCGCAGATCCGCAAGGTCGACAAGACCGCCGCCCTGAAAGCGCCGGGCGTGATCGGCATCTTCGACGGCCAGGACGTTGCCGCCGACAAGATCGGCGGCCTGCCCTGTGGCTGGCTGATCACCGACACCAGCGGCCAGCCGATGAAGGAGCCGCCCCACCCCATCCTGGCTCAGGGCAAGGTCCGCTACGTGGGTGACCACGTCGCCATGGTGGTGGCCGACACCCTGGAAAACGCCAAGAACGCCGCCGAACTCGTTGAGGTGGACTACGACGCGCTGCCCGCGGTGGTGGACGTGCGTGACAGCATGAAGTCCGGCGCGCCCCAGCTACACGAGGGCGCCCCGGGCAACCACTGCTACAAGTGGGCGATCGGCGACAAGGGCGCGGTCGACGCGGCCTTCCAGAACGCCGCGCACGTCACCAAGCTGGACCTGGTGAACAACCGCCTGGCGCCCAACCCGATGGAGCCGCGCGCCGCCATCGCCAACTACAACCGCGCCAGCGACGAGTACACGCTCTACGTGGCCAACCAAAACCCGCACGTCGAGCGCCTGCTCATGACGGCCTTCGTGATGGGGCTGCCCGAACACAAGGTGCGGGTGATCGCGCCCGACGTGGGCGGCGGCTTCGGCGCCAAGATCTACCTGTATGCCGAGGACGTGTGCCTGACCTGGGCCTCCAAGAAACTCAATTGCGCAATCAAGTGGACCTGCGAGCGCAGCGAGGCCTTCCTGTCCGACGCCCACGGCCGTGACCACGTCAGTCATGCCGAACTCGCCCTGGACAAGGATGGCAAGTTCCTCGCCCTGCGCGTGCACACCGACGCCAACCTGGGCGCCTACCTGTCCACCTTCTCCACCGCGGTGCCCACCATCCTGTACGCCACGCTGCTGGCTGGCCAGTACAGCACCCCGCAGGTCTACGTGGAGGTCGATGCCTGGTTCACCAACACCGCGCCGGTGGACGCCTACCGCGGCGCCGGCCGGCCCGAGGCCACCTACCTGCTCGAACGCATCGTCACCCGCGCGGCCTGGGAAACCGGCCTGTCGCAGGACGAGATCCGTCGGCGCAACTTCATCACCCAGTTCCCCTACCAGACCCCGGTGGCCTTGCAGTACGACACGGGCGATTTCCACGCCTGCATGGAAAAGTCACGCGAGCTGGCCGACATGGCCGGCTACGACAAGCGCAAGGCCGCCTCCGCGGCCAAGGGCCTGCTGCGCGGCGTGGGCTACAGCAGCTACATCGAGGCCTGCGGCATCGCGCCGAGCAACATCGCGGGTGCCCTGGGCGCGCGCGCGGGCCTCTTCGAGTGCGGCGAGGTGCGCGTGCACCCCACCGGTAGCGTCACCGTCTTCACCGGCTCGCACAGCCACGGTCAGGGCCACGAGACCACCTTCGCACAGGTGGTGGCCTCGCGCCTGGGCCTGGACCCGTCCCAGGTCGACATCGTGCACGGCGACACCGGCCGCGTGCCCTTCGGCATGGGCACCTACGGCTCGCGCTCGATCAGCGTCGGCGGTGCGGCCATCATGCGCGCCCTGGACAAGATCGAGGCCAAGGCCAAGAAGATCGCGGCCCACCTGATGGAGGCCAGCGACGCCGACGTCGAATTCGCCAACGGCGAGTTCACCGTCAAGGGCACCGACAAGAAGGTCACCTTCGGCCAGGTCGCCCTGACTGCCTACGTCCCGCACAACTACCCGCTGGACAAGCTCGAGCCGGGCCTGAACGAGACCGCCTTCTACGACCCGACCAACTTCACCTTCCCGGGCGGCACCTACA
>CAZUKC010000252.1:0-2276 GCA_964620375.1 uncultured Ramlibacter sp.
GGCCACGGGCACCGGGTCGACGCCGTTGTGCGGCAGCGCCGCGTGACAACCCTTGCCGCGGATCGTGATCTTGAATTCGCTGGCCGAGGCCATCACCGGGCCGGCGCTCAGCGCGAACTGACCCACCGGCATGCCGGGCCAGTTGTGCATTCCGAACACGGCCTCCATGGGGAACTTCTCGAACAGGCCGTCGCGAATCATCTCGTTCGCGCCACCACCGCCTTCTTCGGCAGGCTGGAAGATCAGGTAGATCGTGCCGTCGAAGTTGCGGTTCGCGGCCAGGTGCTGGGCGGCCGCCAGCAGCATGGCGGTGTGGCCGTCATGGCCGCAGGCGTGCATCTTGCCGGCGTGGCGACTGGCATGCGCGAAGGTGTTGAACTCCTGCATCGGCAGGGCGTCCATGTCGGCGCGCAGGCCGATGGCGCGCGCGCTGGTGCCGTTCTTGAGGATACCCACCACGCCCGTGGTGCCCATGCCGCGGTGGATCGGGATGCCCCACTCGGTGAGTTTGGCGGCGACCAGGTCGGCGGTGCGCTTTTCCTCGAAGCACAGCTCGGGGTGGGCGTGCAGGTCTCGGCGCAGCGCCGCGATGGCCGCAGCCTGGGTAGCGATCGAATCAAGGATTTTCATGGCGGGTCCACTGGGTCTCGGGACAGAGAGACGCCAGTCTAGCCTTGCCGCCGCCGGGACACCCGAACTGGGCCAGAATGCCACCATGAATGCCATGACCGCAGCAGCGCCCGGCGCGCTCGATCCGAAAGCTCTGGAGCTGGCGCAGACTTTGGTTCGCATGAACACGGTCAGTGCCCGCTCCAACCTCGATCTGATCCACTTCGTGCGCGACGCGCTGGCCCCGCTGGGGGTGCGCGCACGCCTGACCTACAGCGCCGACAAGACCAAGGCCAACCTCTTCGCCACGTTGGGCGAGGGCAAGCCCGCCGGCGTGATTTTGTCGGGCCACACCGACACCGTGCCCTGGGACGGCCAGGACTGGCACGACGACCCCCTGTCCGGCACGGTGCGCGATGGGCGCCTGTACGGTCGCGGCTCGGCCGATATGAAGGGCTTCATCGGCCTGGCCGTGGGCCATGCACGCCACTTCCTGGAGAGCGACGCGCCCTTTGCGGTGCACCTGGCCCTGAGCTTCGATGAGGAGGTGGGTTGCCTGGGCGTCAAGGAGCTGATCGCCGACCTGCGTGACGCCGGAATTCGCCCGCTGGCCTGCATCGTGGGCGAGCCCACGGCGATGGTGCCCGCCATCGCGCACAAGGGCGTCTGGCGTTACCGCTGCTGCGTGCGGGGCAAGGAGGCGCATTCCTCGCTCACCCCGCAGTCGGTCAACGCCATCGAGATGGCCGCGCGTGTCGTGGGCAAGCTGCGCGACATGGCTGAACGCTTCGAGCGCGAAGAGCCTCGCTACGAGGGCTTCGATGTGCCGTTCTCCACCGCCAGCGTGGGGCAGTTTCATGGCGGCATCGCCGACAACGTGGTGCCGCGTGACGCCGAGTTCCGCTACGAGTTCCGCGACCTGCCCACCGCCGACGCCCGCGCCATGCAGGCCGAGGTCGTGGCGCACGCGCGCGCCCTGGAGCCCGCGATGAAGCGCGTCGCGCCCGACGCCGGCTTTAGCTTCGAGACGATCTGCGAGGTGCCCGCCTTTCAGGGGTCTGCCGACGACGCGGTCACCCGCCTGGCCCAGCGTCTGGCCGGCGAAAGCCGCGTCACCCAGGTGGCCTTCGGCACCGAGGCGGGTCTGTTCAAGACTGCGGGCATCCCCACCGTGGTGTGTGGTCCCGGCAGCATCGAACAGGCCCACCAGCCCGACGAATACGTGAGCCTGGAGCAGCTGGCACGCTGCCAGGCCTTCCTGCGCGGGCTGGCCGCCAGCCGCCAGATCGGTTGACCGTCATGGGCGCCTGCGGGCCGCAGCTCGCGGCTGACCCGTCCCCCGTGCGCGGGGCTTGCCCACACGACTGCCCCGACACCTGCGCCCTCCTGACCACGGTGAAGGACGGCATCGCCACCGAGGTGCGAGGCAATCCGCAGCACCCCATGACCGCGGGCGTGCTGTGTACCAAGGTCGCGCGTTACCCCGAGCGCACCTACCACCCCGAGCGCGTGCTCACGCCGCTGCGCCGCAACGGCCCGAAGGGCGCGGGCCGCTTCGAGGCGGTGAGCTGGGACGAGGCGCTGACCGACATTGCCGCCCGCCTGTCCGCGATCGCCGCGCGCGATCCGCAGGCCATCCTGCCTTACAGCTATGCCGGCACCATGGG
>CAZUKC010000253.1:0-2264 GCA_964620375.1 uncultured Ramlibacter sp.
GCCTGGCGGCTGTACTGCTCGATCATGCGGTTGCCGATGAAGCCGTCGCACACGCCCGACACCACCGCCGTCTTCTTGATCTTCTTGGCGATGGCCATGACCGTGGCCATGACGTCCTTGCCGGTCTTGGATCCACGCACCACCTCCAGCAGCTTCATCACGTTGGCCGGGCTGAAGAAATGCATGCCCACCACGTCCTGCGGTCGCTTGGTAAAGGCGGCGATCTGGTTGACGTCCAGCGTGGAGGTATTCGTCGCCAGGATGGCACCGGGCTTCATCACCGCGTCCAGCGTCTCGAAGACCTTCTGCTTGACGCCCATTTCCTCGAATACCGCCTCGATCACCAGGTCGGCGCTGGCCAGGTCCTTGTAGTCCAGCGTGGTCGACAGCAACGCCATGCGCTGCTCGTACTTGTCCTGTTTGAGCTTGCCTTTCTTGACCTGGGCCTCGTAGTTCTTGCGGATGGTGGCGACGCCGCGGTCGATCGCCTCCTGTTTCATTTCCAGAACCGTGACCGGGATACCGGCGTTCAGGAAGTTCATCGCGATACCCCCGCCCATGGTGCCCGCGCCGATCACGGCGACCTTGGCGATGGCGCGCTGCGGCGTGTCCGAGGGTACGTCCGGAATCTTGGAGGCCGCGCGTTCGGCCATGAACAGGTGGCGCAGCGCCCGGCACTCGGCGGTGTTCATCAGGTTGATGAACACCTGGCGCTCGTCCATCAAGGCCTGCTCGAAAGGCTTCTTCGTCGCGTTCTCGACGGTGTCCACGCACTTGCCGGGAGCCGGGAAGTTCTTGGCCATGCCCTGGACCATATTGCGGGCGAACTGGAAGTAGGCGTCGCCCTGGGGGTGCTTGCACGGCAGGTCACGCACCCGGGGCAGCGGTCGCGCGCTGGCCACCGAGCGGGCATAGGCCAGGGCTTCTTCGGCCAGGGATTCCGCCGAGGCGGCCATCTTGTCGAACAGCTTCTGTCCGGGCAGTTGCGCGAGCAGTTCGCTTTTGACCGGTTCTCCGCTCACGATCATGTTCAGGGCCGTCTCCACGCCCAGCGCGCGGGGCAGGCGCACCGTGCCGCCCGCACCGGGGATCAGGCCCAGCTTCACCTCGGGCAGGGCCACGCTGGTACCCGGCGCCGCAATGCGGTAGTGGCAGCCCAGGGCCAGCTCCAGCCCGCCGCCCATGGCCACCGAGTGCACGGCGGCCACCACCGGCTTGGCGGAATTCTCGACCGCCCGGATCACGGACAGCAGGTTAGGTTCGGCGTAGGCCTTGGGGGAGTTGAATTCGTTGATGTCGGCACCACCCGAAAAGGCCTTGCCAGCGCCAGTGATCACGATAGCCTGGACCTTGGGGTCGGCTTGGGCCTGCTCCAAGCCGGCCACGATGCCCAGTCGAGTGGACAGGCCCAGCCCGTTGACGGGCGGGTTGTTCAGGGTGATCACGGCCACGTCGCCGTGGACCTGGTATTGAGCGGTCATGCGGTCTTCCTCGGGTTGGAACGGTCTCTAACCGTCAATTCTAGAAAGCCTGCCGCCCGGCAGACGCAGGCCTTGTCCCGCCAGGGACAAGGCGGGGGATTTCGCCAGCCAGAAGGCGGGCTAGACCTCCAGCCACTCCCGGCGCGTGTAGGCGTCGGCCTTCAGGCTCTCCGGGGTGCCCTGGAACACGATCCGACCGTGGCCCATCACCAAGGCGCGGTCAGAAATGGTCATGGCGATGGTGAGTTTTTGCTCGATCAGAAGCACCGAGATGCCCCGGTTCTTCAACTCCTGCAGGTACTGCGCCACGAGCTCCACGATCTTGGGCGCCAGTCCCTCGGTCGGCTCGTCGATGATGATCAGGTCCGGATCGCCCATGAGGGTGCGGCACAGGGTCAGCATCTGTTGCTCGCCGCCCGAGAGCACGCCAGCCTCGGTGTGCTGGCGCTCCTTCAAGCGAGGAAACAGCCGGTACATGTCGTCGAAAGACCAGCGACCTGTGGCATTGGCCTTCTTCTGCCCCAGCATCAGGTTCTGGTGCACCGTGAGCTTGGGGAAGATGTCGCGGTTCTCGGGCACATAGCCCAAGCCCAGATGGGCGATCTCGAAGGGCTTGCGACCCATGAGAGGCTGTCCCTTCCAGTCCACATGGCCGTTGCAGTCCACCATGCCCATGATGGCCTTGGCGGTGGTGGAGCGGCCCGAGCCGTTGCGCCCGAGCAGCGCCACGATCTCGCCGGGCTGCACCTCGAAGCTCACGCCATGCAGCACATGGCTCTTGCC
>CAZUKC010000254.1:0-2255 GCA_964620375.1 uncultured Ramlibacter sp.
GAAGATGGCCTTCTGGATCAGGCGGGCGAGCACACGCCCGCCCTCGCGCTGGCCACCGGGCACGTCGGTGAAGTCGATGTAGACCTCGTCGACGCCCCGGTCCTCCATGAGCGGCGCGATCTCGCGGATGGTGTCCTTGAAGGCCCGGGAGAATCTGCGGATCTCCTCGAAATCCACCGGCAGCACGATGGCCTGCGGGCACAGGCGCGCCGCCTTCATCATGCCCATGGCCGACCCCACCCCGAACTGGCGGGCGGGGTAGGTGGCGGTGGTGATCACCCCGCGGCCGACGTAGTCCTTCAGCCGAGGGAAGGCGTCGACCGGGATCTCGTGCAGGGGCAGGTCGGCGTGCTGCGCGCGCAGCATCTCGTCGATACGCCGCTTACCCCCGCCGATCACCACGGGCAGGCCCTGCAGCTGCGGCAGCCGCTGCAACTCGACGGACGCGAAGAACGCGTCCATGTCCAGGTGGGCGATGCGGCGCAACCGGGTCAGGGTCAGTAGGTCCCGGGCAACAGGATGCCCTTGTCCACGGTGTTGATGTCGGTGCGGCCGCAGAAGGCCATGGTGAGATCGAGCTCCTTGTGGATGATCTCCAGGGCCTTGGTCACGCCGGCCTCGCCCATGGCGCCCAGGGCGTAGAGGAAGGCGCGCCCGATGTAGGTGCCGCGCGCGCCCAGGGCCCGGGCCTTGAGCACGTCCTGGCCGGAGCGGATGCCGCCGTCCATGTGTACCTCGATCTGGTTGCCCACTGCGTCGACGATGGCGGGCAGCGCCGAGATGGAGGAGGGCGCGCCATCGAGCTGGCGTCCGCCGTGGTTGGAGACCACCAGGGCATCGGCGCCGCTCTCCACGGCCAGTCGTGCGTCTTCCACGTCCTGGATGCCCTTGAGGATGATCTTGCCGCCCCAGCGCTTCTTGATCCACTCCACGTCGTCCCACGACAGCGCCGGGTCGAACTGCTTGGCCGTCCACTCCGAAAGCGACCCCATGTTCTCGATGCCCTTGACGTGGCCGAAGATGTTGCCGAAGTTGCGGCGCGGGGTGCCCAGCATGCCCAGGCACCAGCGGGGCTTGGTCATGAGGTTGATGATGTTGGGGATCGTGAGCTTGGGCGGCGCCGACAGGCCGTTCTTGATGTCCTTGTGACGCTGGCCCAGGATCTGCAGGTCCAGCGTGATCACCAGCGCGGAGCAGTTAGCCGCCTTCGCGCGGTCGATCAGGCGCTCGACGAAGTCGCGGTCACGCATGACGTACAGCTGGAACCAGAAGGGATGGTTGTCCGTGGCCTTCGCGATGTCTTCGATCGAGCAGATGCTCATGGTGGACAGCGTGAACGGGATGCCGAATTTCTTGGCGGCCCGTGCACCCAGGATCTCGCCGTCGGCGTGCTGCATGCCGGTCATGCCCGTGGGCGCGATGGCCACCGGCATGGCCACGTCCTGCCCCAGCATGGTGCTGCGGGTGGTGCGGCCTTCCATGTTCACTGCCACGCGCTGTCGCAGCAGGATCTTGTCGAAGTCGGTTTCGTTGGCGCGGTAGGTGCCTTCGGTCCAGGACCCGGAGTCGGCGTAGTCGTAGAACATGCGCGGCACGCGCTTTTGAGCCAGCACGCGCAGGTCTTCGATATTGGTGATCACGGGCACGTTTCGTCTCCTCGTTGTTTTGGGGCTGCTGAAAAATCTGGTGACCTGACGCTCAGGACAGACGGGCGCGATGGCGGGCCACCTGCGCGCGCACCTGGGCTGGTGCGGTGCCACCCAGCACGTTGCGTGCGTTCAGGGAGCCGCGCAGCGACAGCACCTCGAACACGTCGGCTTCGATGGCCGGGTGAAAGCCCTGCAGCTGCGCCAGCGGCAGGTCGGCCAGGTCCTGGCCCTGTGCGGTCGCCGCCTTGACGGCATGGGCCACGGTTTCGTGGGCGTCGCGAAAGGGCAGGCCCTTCTTCACCAGGTAGTCGGCCAGGTCGGTGGCCGTGGCGTAGCCGCGCAGCGCCGCGCGCTCCATGGCCTCGGGCCGCACGGTGATGCCGCCGGCCATCTCCGCGAAGATGCGCAGCGTGTCCTTGAGGGTGTCGACCGTGTCGAACAGCGGCTCCTTGTCCTCCTGGTTGTCCTTGTTGTAGGCCAGGGGCTGCCCCTTCATCAGCGTGATCAGGCCCATGAGGTGGCCCACCACGCGCCCGCTCTTGCCGCGTGCGAGTTCGGGCACGTCGGGGTTCTTCTTCTGCGGCATGATGGACGAGCCGGTGGTGA
>CAZUKC010000255.1:0-2244 GCA_964620375.1 uncultured Ramlibacter sp.
AAGGTGGGGTCGAGCCCGCCCTCGGCCAGCACGCTGGCCACCAGGCTGGTGGTGGTGGTCTTGCCATGGGTGCCGGCAATCGCGATACCCTGCTTCAGGCGCATCAATTCGGCCAGCATCATGGCGCGCGGCACCACCGGGATCAGGCGCTTGCGCGCGGCCAGCACCTCGGGGTTGTCGGCCTGGACGGCGGTAGACGTGACCACAGCGTCGGCGCCAGCGATGTGGGCCTCGGCATGGCCGATGCAGGTGCGAATGCCCAGACCCTGCAGGCGGCGCAGCGTGGGACTGTCCGCCAGGTCCGAGCCCGAGATCTCGTAGCCGAGGTTACGCAGCACCTCGGCGATACCGGACATGCCAGAGCCACCGATGCCGACGAAGTGAATGTGCTTGATCGCGTGTTTCATGACACCAGGGCCTCGCAGGCCGCGACGACCTCGGTCGTCGCTTCAGTTTTCTGCAGGGACTTGGCGGCCTGCGCGCGCACCAGCAGTTGCGCGCGGTCCAGGCCCTGCAGGAGGGCCGCCAGGCCCTCGGGGGTGAGTTCGCGTTGGGGCAGCAGCCAGCCGCCGCCCGCGTCGACCACGAAGCGGGCATTGGTGGTCTGGTGGTCGTCCACCGCATGCGGGAACGGCACGTAGATGGCCGCCACACCGACGGCGGCCAGCTCGGTCACGGTGCTGGCCCCGGCGCGGCAGATCACCAGGTCAGCGTCGGCAAAGGCCTGGGCCGTGTCGTCGATGAAGGGCGTGAGGTCGGCCTGCACGCCTGCAGCCTGGTAGTTGGCGCGCAGCGCGTCGATCTGGCGCGTGCCGCTCTGGTGCGTCACCACCGGGCGTTGTGCGGCCGGGATCAGGGCCAGCGCCTTGGGCACGATGTCGTTCAGGGCCTGCGCGCCCAGGCTGCCGCCCACCACCAGCAGGCGCAGCGGGCCGCTGCGGCCTGTCAGGCGTTGTGCGGGCGTCGGCTGGCGCAGGAAGCCCTCGCGCAGGGGGTTGCCCACCCAGGCCGCCTTGGGCAGCACGTTCGGGAAGGCACTGAACACGCGGTCGGCCACCGACGCCAGCACGCGGTTGGCCATGCCGGCGCGCGAGTTCTGCTCGTGCAGCACCAAGGGCTTGCCCAGGAGCACGCTCATCATCCCGGCGGGAAAGCTGATGTAACCGCCCAGGCCGATCACCACGTCGGGTCGCACGCGGCGCACCACCTGCAGGCTTTGCCAGAAGGCTTTGAGCAGACGCAGGGGCAGCAGGGCCAGGGTGACCGGCCCCTTGCCCCGCACGCCGGAGAAATTCACCGTCTCGAAGGCGAAGCCGCGCGGGGGCACGAGGCGGCTTTCCATGCTGTCGGGAGCGCCCACCCAGTGCACCGCCCAGCCACGGGTGCGCAGGGCCTCGGCCACCGCCAAGCCCGGGAAGATGTGGCCGCCGGTGCCGCCGGCCATGACGAGGGCGCAGAAACTCACAGGCGCCCTCCCCGCTGCACGACGCGGCTTTCGTAGTCGATACGCAGCACCACGGCGATGGCCACCAGATTCACCAGGATGGCGGATCCGCCGTAACTCAAGAGGGGTAGCGTCAGCCCCTTGGTGGGCAGCGCGCCCAGGTTCACGCCCATGTTGATGAAGGCCTGAAAGCCGATCCAGATGCCCACGCCCTGGGCCACCAGGCCGGCGAAGAGACGGTCCATCGCCACCGCCATGCGGCCGATGTGGATCAGACGGCGCGTGAGCCAGAAGAAGGCCAGCGCCAGGATCAGGATGCCGACGAAGCCGAATTCCTCGCCGATCACCGCCAGCAGGAAGTCGGTGTGCGCCTCGGGCAGCCAGTGCAGTTTCTCGACGCTACCGCCCAGACCCACGCCGAAGATCTCGCCACGGCCGATGGCGATCAGCGCGTGCGACAGCTGGTAGCCCTTGCCCAAGGCGTGCTTCTCGCTCCAGGGGTCGAGGTAGGCGAAGATGCGCTCGCGCCGCCACTCGGACAGCGCGATCATCAACATGAACGCGATCAGCAGCACGCCCGCGATCAGGAAGAACATGCGGGCGTTGACGCCGCCCAGGAACAGGATGCCCATGGCGATCACCGCGATCACCATGAAGGCGCCCATGTCCGGCTCGGCCAGCAGCAGCAGGCCCACCACCGCCACGGCCAGCGCCATGGGACCGACCGCGCGCAGGAAGTTCTGCTGCACGTCCATCTTGCGCACCATGTAGTCGGACGCGTAGAGCACCACCGCGAACTT
>CAZUKC010000256.1:0-2222 GCA_964620375.1 uncultured Ramlibacter sp.
TGAGCATGTTGGTGCCACCGGGCGCGCCCATGGGCTCGCCGCAGGTGATGGCGTAGACATCGCCGCTGCTCACAATGCCGCGGTTCTTCAGGTGCGCCTCGGCGTCGCCCAGGGCGGTGTCGCGGTCGGCGCTGGTGTCCATCAGCAGCGGGCGTACGTTGCGGTAAATCGCCATCTTGCGCTGGGTGGACAGGCGCGGTGTGAGCGCGTAGATCGGGATGTGGATGCGGTGGCGCGACATCCACAGCGCCGTCGACCCGGAGTCCGTGAGGGCCACGATGGCCTTGCACCCCAGATGGTGCGCGGTGAACAGGGCGCCCATGGCAATCGACTGGTCGATGCGCTGGAAGGTCATGTCGGTGAAGTCGGCGTCGAGCTTGGTGTCCTCGGCAAGTTCGGCCTGGGCGCAGATATTGGCCATCTCGACGATGGTCTCCAGCGGGAACTTGCCCGAAGCGGTCTCGGCACTGAGCATGACGGCGTCGGTGCCATCGAGCACCGCGTTGGCCACGTCGCTCACCTCGGCGCGCGTGGGCACCGGGTTGGTGATCATGGACTCCATCATCTGGGTGGCGGTGATCACCACCTTGTCATGCTGGCGCGCCAGCCGGATCATGCGTTTCTGCAAGGCCGGCACGGCGGCATTGCCCACTTCCACCGCCAGATCGCCGCGCGCCACCATGATGCCGTCACTGGCCTTCAGGATGGATTCGAGATTGGGGATGGCCTCGGCACGTTCGATCTTGGCGATCAGCCCCGGCTTGTGGCCGAACTCGGCGGCCGCCACGTTGCACAACTGGCGCGCCATCTCCATGTCGGTGGCGTTCTTGGGAAAGCTCACCGCCACGTAGTCGGCCTGGAAGCTCATGGCGGTGCGGATGTCCTCCATGTCCTTGGCGGTGAGGGCCGGCGCGGTCAGGCCGCCGCCTTGCTTGTTGATGCCCTTGTTGTTGGACAGCTCGCCCCCGAGTTTGACGGTGGTGTGCACCTGTTCGCCCTTGACGGCGTCCACCGTCAGCACGATCAGGCCGTCATTGAGCAGCAGCACATCGCCCGCCTTCACGTCGCGGGGCAGTTCCTTGTAGTCCAGGCCGACGCCGTCACCATCACCGAGCGTGGTGCGCGAGGCGTCGAGGACGAACTTGCGACCGGGCTCGAGCATCACCTTGCCGTCGACGAACTTGCCCACGCGGATCTTGGGGCCCTGCAGGTCGGCCATGATGGCCACCTCGCGGCCGGCCCGCTGCGAGACCTCGCGCACCAGGCGGGCGCGGTCGATGTGGTCCTGCGCCTTGCCGTGGCTGAAGTTCAGGCGCACGACGTTCACGCCAGCGCGGATCATCTGTTCGAGCAGCTGCGGGTCGCTCGAGGCGGGGCCCAGGGTGGCGACGATCTTGGTGGCGCGACGGGGCATAGACTTCCTTGGAACTTCAGGACGGCGTGTCCGCCGATTCTCACACGCGCTGGGCGCGCTTTTGCAGGATCTCGAAGGCCGGCAAGGTCTTGCCCTCCAACACCTCCAGAAAGGCGCCGCCCCCCGTGGAGATGTAGCCCACGTCTTTTTCGATGCCGTACTTGGCGATGGCCGCCAGCGTGTCGCCGCCGCCCGCGATGCTGAACGCCGACGACTGCGCGATGGCACGGGCGATGGCCTGGGTGCCGTGCGAGAAGGCTTCGAACTCGAACACGCCCACCGGCCCGTTCCAGACGATGGTGCCGGCGGCCAGCAGCTGGTCGGCCAGCCGCTTGGCGGTCTGCGGGCCGATGTCCAGGATCAGGTCGTCGTCGGCCACGTCGGTGGCAGCCTTGACGGTAGCCGGCGCGTCGGCGGCAAACTGCTTGGCGACCACCACGTCGGTGGGAATCGGGACCTCGGCGCCGCGCGCCTTCATCGCCTCGATCACCGCGCGGGCCTCGCCCACCAGATCGGCCTCGGCCAGCGACTTGCCGATCGGAAGACCCGCTGCGAGCATGAACGTATTGGCGATGCCGCCCCCCACGACCAGCTGGTCCACCTTGTCGGCCAGCGACTTCAGGATCGTGAGCTTGGTGGAGACCTTGGAGCCGGCCACGATGGCGGCCAGCGGGCGCTTCGGGTGGGCCAGGGCCTGGGTGATGGCGTCGATCTCGGCCGCCAGCAGCGGGCCGGCACAGGCCACCGGCGCGCACTGCGCGATGCCGTAGGTGGACGCCTCGGCGCGGTGCGCGGTGCCGAAGGCGTC
>CAZUKC010000257.1:0-2205 GCA_964620375.1 uncultured Ramlibacter sp.
GGCCGGTCTTCATCTGGCCGTCGGCCTGCACGCGGATGCGGCCACGCAGGCGGTTCAGGACCAGGGTCTGCTGGGTCTCGGCCAGGCCGATCTCCCAGGGCGAACCGGCGTGCTTGATCGATGACCAGGGCGAGGCGCCGGTGCCGCCGTCGTGACCGGCGATCACCACGTGGTCGGCCTTGCACTTGGCCACGCCCGCAGCGATGGTGCCCACACCGACTTCAGACACCAGCTTCACGCTGATGGAGGCGTGCGGCGCCACGTTCTTCAGGTCGTGAATCAGTTGCGCGAGGTCTTCGATGGAGTAGATGTCGTGGTGCGGCGGCGGGGAGATCAGGCCCACACCGGGCACCGAGTAGCGCAGCTTGCCGATGTACTGCGACACCTTGCCGCCGGGTAGCTGGCCGCCCTCGCCCGGCTTGGCGCCCTGGGCCATCTTGATCTGAATCTGGTCGGAGGACGACAGGTACTCCGCGGTCACGCCGAAGCGACCCGACGCCACCTGCTTGATCTTCGAGCGCAGGGAGTCGCCGGCCTGCAGGGGCAGGTCGACTTCGACCACGTCCTTGCCCACGACGCTGGCCAGGGTGTCGCCTTGCTTGATCGGAATGCCCTTGAGCTCGTTGCGGTAACGCGCCGGGTCTTCACCGCCTTCGCCGGTGTTGCTCTTGCCGCCGATACGGTTCATGGCGATGGCCAGCGTGGCGTGCGCCTCGGTCGAAATCGAACCCAGGGACATCGCGCCGGTGGCAAAGCGCTTGACGATCTCCTTGGCGGGCTCGACCTCGTCGATGGCGATGGCCTTGGACGGATCGACCTTGAACTCGAACAGGCCGCGCAGCGTCATGTGGCGGCGGCTCTGGTCGTTGATCAACTGGGCGTATTCCTTGTAGGTGTTCCAGTTATTGGCGCGGGTGGAGTGCTGTAGTTTGGCAATGGCGTCGGGCGACCACATGTGCTCCTCGCCACGCACGCGCCAGGCGTATTCGCCGCCGGCGTCCAGCATGTTCGCCAGCACCGGGTCGCTGCCGAAGGCGGCCTTGTGCATGCGGATCGCCTCTTCGGCGATCTCGAACACGCCGATGCCGCCCACCCGGCTGGCGGTGCCGGTGAAGTACTGGGCCACGGTCTCTTCGTTCAGGCCGATGGCCTCGAACAACTGGGCGCCGCAGTACGACATGTAGGTGCTCACGCCCATCTTGGACATGATCTTGGACAAGCCCTTGCCGATCGCCTTCACGTAGTTGTAGACGGCCTTCTCGGCGGACAGGTCACCCGGCAGGTCCTTGTGGATCGCGGCCAGCGTCTCCATCGCGAGGTAGGGGTGCACGGCTTCAGCGCCGTAGCCCGCCAGCACGCCGAAGTGATGCACCTCGCGCGCAGAGCCCGTTTCCACCACCAGGCCGGCGGTGGTTCGCAGACCCTCGCGTACCAGGTGCTGGTGGATGGACGACAGCGCCAGCAGCGCGGGAATCGCCACCTGCGTGGACGACACGCCGCGGTCGCTGATGATCAGGATGTTCTTGCCACCCTTGATCGCGTCCACCGCCTCGGCGTTGAGCGA
The DNA here is from genome assembly GCA_964620375.1 of uncultured Ramlibacter sp. GTDB lineage: Bacteria > Pseudomonadota > Gammaproteobacteria > Burkholderiales > Burkholderiaceae_C > Ramlibacter. Next base: position 1,565 of record CAZUKC010000257.1, read on the forward strand.
GGCCAGCTTGGCTTCCACACCCTCGTGGCCCCAGGCCATCGGGTAGGTGATGTCCAGCGTGTAGCTGCGGAACTTGCCCTGGGTGACGTTCTCGATGTCACGCAGCTTGGCCATGTCGGCGAAGTCCAGGATCGGCTGGCTCACCTCCAGGCGCATCGGCGGGTTGACCTGATTGATATCGAGCAGGTTCGGCTTCGGTCCGATGAAGGACACCAGCGACATCACGATCGCCTCGCGGATCGGGTCGATCGGCGGATTGGTCACCTGCGCGAACAGCTGCTTGAAGTAGTTGTAAAGCGGCTTGTTCTTGTCAGAGAGCACGGCCAGCGGGCTGTCGTTGCCCATGGAGCCGATGCCCTCCTCGCCGGCCTGGGCCATCGGGGACATCAGGAACTTGATGTCTTCCTGGGTGTAGCCGAAGGCCTGCTGGCGATCGAGCAGCGTGACGTCGGACGCAGCGGCGGCGCCTGTGCCCTCGGTCAGGTCATCGAGCTTGATGCGCAGGTTCTCGATCCACTGCTTATAGGGCTTGCTGCTGGCGAGGTTGGACTTGAGTTCCTCGTCGTCGATCATGCGGCCCTGCTCGAGGTCGATCAGGAACATCTTGCCGGGCTGCAGGCGCCACTTGCGCACGATCTTGT
>CAZUKC010000258.1:0-2188 GCA_964620375.1 uncultured Ramlibacter sp.
CTTCGATGACTGCGCCCAGGCGCTTGGCGGTGGCGATGGCCTGCAGGCCCGCCACGCCCACGCCCAGGATCACGACGCGTGCGGCCTTCACGGTGCCGGCGGCGGTCATGAGCATGGGGAAGAAGCGCTGGTATTTGTCGGCGGCGATCATCACCGCCTTGTAGCCGGCGATGTTCGCCTGGGACGAGAGCACGTCCATGCTCTGCGCGCGGGTGGTGCGCGGCGCGGCTTCGAGGGCGAAGCCGGTGAGACCGGCACCCGCCATGCGCGCGATGCCGGTGGTGTCGAAGGGATTGAGCATGCCCACCACGGTGGTGCCGGACTTCATGCGGCCCGTCTCGGACTCGGAGGGCGCACGCACCTTCAGGACCAGCGGGCAGGCGAAGGCGCCGGCGGCGTCGGTGATCTCGGCACCGACCGCTTCATAGGCGGCATCCGGTGCGCTGGCGGCCAGGCCCGCGCCAGACTGCACGCGCACGGTGTGGCCCTGGGCCTTGAGTTTTTTGGCCGTCTCGGGCGTGACGGCAACGCGGGTTTCTCCTGCCGTGGTCTCGGCAGGCACGCCTATCTGCATGGAAAGTCCTCCTGGGGGCGGTTCTGGGTCGTACGTGGACGCCCTTACAGGAGCTTACATGAAGCCCGGCGCGCACGTCCGCGATCCCGCGCAAGGTTGAACGCCAAGGTCCGGTCCTACGCCCAGCCTGCACGGCGTCGGACATGGATGAGCTTGGGTCTGGCCAAAACTGGGCCCATGGCACGACCGGCATCCCTCACGTCCCCCCAAGGCGGCCTGCAGGCCGGTAACGTCCGCTACCTGGGGGCGGCGCGGTGCCGGCGCAAGTTCGAACTGTTCTACCCCGAGGGCTTCGCCGACAGCACCTACGTGGTGGCCGAGCGCGCCCCGCGGGAGCGGGCCCACCTGGCCTGGCAGCGGGACCTGGGGGCGCGCGAGTTTCGCTGGCTGCTGGCGCGTGGGGAATACCGGCAGATCGCGGCCCTGGCCCTGCGGGTCGAGTCACAGACAGACCTGCTGTTTTCCTTCGAGAAGATGGCGCTGCGCGACGCCCTGCGCCCGCCCGCGGCCGCCCGCCTCTTCGCCCACGAGCTCTATGCCTTCCTGCACGGTCGCGGGTCGGCGCGGCGCCGCTTCGAGGACTGGGCGCAGGCGGTGGGCGAGCTGCCCCGGCCGCGAGCGCGGGTGCAGACCTGGCCGGTGGTCACCCTGTTCGGCTTCCTGGCCCGCCCGGACCATCACCTGCTGCTCAAGCCGCGCGTGACGCGCAGCGCCGCCCGCGCCTACGGCTTCGACCTGGCCTACCAGCCGTTGCCCACATGGGCCGTGTACGAAAGTCTGCTCACCTTCGGGGCCATCATCCGGCGCGACCTGCAGCGCCATCGCAGACTGCGGGCGCGCGACATGATCGACGTGCAGTCCTTCATCTGGGTGCAAGGGTCGGCGCAGTACCAGCCCTAAGCCCGGCCGGCTACCTGCGGCCGACCATAATCCGCAGGATGAGCGAGCGCTGGAAACCGAGTACCACCGTGGCCGCCGTGATCGAGCACGAGGGCCGCTTCCTCCTGATCGAGGAGCACACCCCTGAGGGCCTGCGCCTGAACAACCCGGCCGGCCACCTGGACCCGGGCGAATCGCCCGAACAGGGCTGCGCGCGCGAGGCCCTGGAGGAAACCGCCTACGAATTCGAGCCCACCGCGCTGGTGGGCGTGTACCTCTCGCGCTTTCGGCGCGAAACCACGGGGGAAGACATCACCTACCTGCGCTTCGCGTTCTGCGGGCGCCTGGGCGTGCACGACCCCGCGCGCACGCTGGACCAAGGCATCGTGCGCACGGTGTGGATGACGCCCGAGGAAGTGCGGGCCAGCGCGGGCCGGCACCGCAGCCCATTGGTGCTGCAATGCATGGAGGACTACCTGGCGGGGCGGCGCTACCCGCTGTCGGTGATCCACACCGACCCTGGGGTGGCGGGCGCGGCGCACTGACCCGACCAGCCCGCGCGCCGACGGGGCGCGGGGATAATCCCCAGGTGGCCAAGCAACGCATCGTCGTCGGATTGAGCGGAGGAGTGGACTCCGCGGTGAGCGCCTACCTGCTCAAACAGCAGGGGCACGAAGTCGTCGCCATCTTCATGAAGAACTGGGAAGACGACGACGACAGCGAGTACTGCTCGTC
>CAZUKC010000259.1:0-2187 GCA_964620375.1 uncultured Ramlibacter sp.
ATGCGCCGCACCGCCACCATCCTCTCGGGCTCGGCCTGCTGCGTGTATGGCCTGACCTTTACCTCGCACTTCTACGGCGCGCGCCGCAGCGTGGGCTATGTGCCGTTCAACAGCGAGACGCTGGTGACGGGCAAGCTGTTCGAGGACATCCGCGAGTCGGTGCACGACCAGGCGGACCCGGCGAAATACGACGCCATCGTCATCATCAACCTGTGCGTGCCCACGGCCAGCGGCGTGCCGCTGCAGCTGCTGCCCAAGGAGATCAATGGCGTGCGCATCATCGGCATCGACGTGCCGGGCTTTGGCGTGCCCACGCATGCCGAGGCGAAGGACGTGCTGGCCGGTGCCATGCTGCGCTATGCGCGCACGGAGGCGCAGGCCGGCCCGGTGCCGTCACCGCGCCAGGCGCGTAGCGACCAGCCCACGATCACCCTGCTGGGCGAGATGTTTCCGGCCGACCCCGCAGGCATCGCGCAGATGATCGCCCCGATGGGCCTGGCGGTTGGCACCGTGGTGCCCACGCGCGAATGGCGCGAGCTCTATGCCGCCCTGGACTGCGACGCCGTCGCGGCCATCCATCCCTTCTACACCGCCAGCATCCGCGAATTCCAGGCCGCTGGCCGCCCGATCGTGGGCTCTGCGCCGGTGGGCGTGGACGGCACGCACGACTGGCTGGGTGCGATCGGTGCCGCCACCGGTGTGGCGCAAGACAAGATCGACGCCGCGCGCAACGCCACGCTGGCCGCGATCCGCGGTGTGCTGTCGCAGCAGAAGATCGACGGCCGCATCACGCTCAGTGGCTATGAAGGCTCCGAGCTGCTGGTGGGGCGCCTCCTGGTGGAGTGCGGCGCCGACCTGCGCTATGTGGGCTCGGCCTGCCCCGCCACGCCCTGGAACGAACACGACGCGCAGTGGCTGCGTGCGAAAGGCGTGCACGTGCAGATGCGCGCGTCACTGGAGCAGGACCTGGCGGCGGTGCGCGAGTGGCAGCCCCAGCTGGCGGTTGGCACCACCCCCGTCGTGCAGGCGGCCAAGCAGGCCTGCATTCCCTCGCTGTACTTCACCAACCTGATTTCCGCGCGCCCCCTCATGGGCGTGGCCGGTGCGGGCTCCCTGATCCAGGTGATCAACGGCGCCATCGCCAACCAGGCGCGCTTTGACACGATGAAGGAATTCTTCGGCGAGGTCGGTCAGGGCGACGAAGCCGGTGTGTGGAACGAAGTGCCGCGTCACTTCCCCGCCTTCCGCGCTGACGTCAAGCGCATGAACGAAAAAGCCAAGAAAAAGCGCAAGGCCGAGGAGATGGGCGGATGACGAATCCCACCAAGCCCAACTTCGTCCTGGACCACGACCGCGCGGGCGGCTACTGGGGCGCGGTGTATGTCTTCACCGCCATCAAGGGCCTGCAGGTGGTGATCGACGGCCCGGTGGGCTGCGAGAACCTGCCGGTCACCTCGGTGCTGCACTACACCGACGCCTTGCCGCCGCACGAACTGCCCATCGTCGTCACCGGCCTGGCCGAGGAACAGCTCGGGCGCGAAGGCACCGAGGGCGCGATGAAGCGCGCCCACGCGGTGCTCGACCCCGACCTGCCGGCGGTGGTGGTGACCGGTTCGATCGCCGAGATGATCGGCGGCGGCGTGACGCCCGAGGGCACGAACCTGATGCGCTTCCTGCCGCGCACCATCGACGAGGACCAGTGGCAGTGCGCCAACCGCGCGCTGTGGTGGCTGTGGACCGAGTTCGGCTCCAAGAAAGTTCCACCGCGTGTTCGCAAGGACGGCGAGAAGCCTCGGGTCAATATCATTGGTCCGTCGTATGGCACGTTCAACATGCCCTCCGATCTGGCGGAAATCCGCAGACTGATCGAGGGCATCGGTGCCGAAGTGAACATGACGTTCCCGCTCGGTAGCCATCTCGCCGATGTCGGCAAACTGGCAGATGCCGACGTGAACGTCTGCATGTACCGCGAATTTGGTCGGCTCCTCTGTGAGGGGCTGGAACGGCCTTATTTGCAAGCGCCGATCGGCTTGCACAGCACCACGCGATTTTTACGCAAACTCGGTGAACTCACGGGTCTCGACCCGGAGCCCTTCATCGAGCGCGAGAAGCACACCACCATCAAGCCGTTGTGGGACCTGTGGCGATCCGTCACGCAGGATTTCTTCGGCACTGCGAGTTTCGCCA
>CAZUKC010000260.1:0-2176 GCA_964620375.1 uncultured Ramlibacter sp.
AGGGCACGCGAAAGCGAAAGCCGTTGGCGGCGATGGTGGCGCTTTCCATGTCCAGAGCGACGGCGCGGCTCTGGCTGAAGCGGCGCTGGGCCTGGTTGCCCGGGAGCAGCTCCCAGTTGCGGTTGTCGGTGCTGGCGACGGTGCCGGTGCGCATGATGCGCTTGAGGTCGGCGCCTTCGCAGCGGGTGACGTCGGCCACCGCCTTCTCCAGGGCCAGCTGGATTTCGGCCAGCGCCGGAATCGGCACCCAGGGCGGCAGGTCTTCGTCCAGCACATGGTCTTCGCGCACGTAGGCATGGGCCAGCACGTAGTCGCCCAGTTGCTGGCTGTTGCGAAGGCCCGCGCAGTGCCCCAGCATCATCCAGGCGTGCGGGCGCAGCACCGCGATGTGGTCGGTGATGGTCTTGGCATTGGCGGGCCCCACGCCGATGTTGACCATGGTGATGCCGGTGCGGTCCGGGCGCACCAGGTGGTAGGCGGGCATCTGCGGCAGGCGCGCCGGCGCGATGCCGGGCGTAGCGGGTCCGACCACAGCGTCCGCCAGGCCCGCGTGCGGGGTGACCACGTTGCCGGGTTCGACGAAGGCGGTGTAGCCGCTGTCGGCGTTGGCCATGGCCTCGTGGCCCAGGCGCACGAACTCGTCGATGTAGAACTGGTAGTTGGTAAAGAGTACGAAGTTCTGGAACCACTCGGGCGCGGTGCCGGTGTAGTGGCGCAGGCGCTGTAGCGAGTAGTCCACCCGGGGCGCGGTGAACAGCGACAGGGGCTGGGGCTCGCCGGGGCGCAGACGGTGTGTGCCGTTGGCGATGCCGTCGTCCATGGCTTCGAGGTCTGGCAGGTCGAACAGGTCCCGCATCAGCGCGCGGCGTTCGGGGGGCATCGTGCCCTCGACATGATCGTCCTGGGCAAAGGCGAAATGCACGGGGATCGGCTGCGTGCTGGTGCCCACCTCGAACTCCACACCGTGGTTCTGCTGCAGCAGGCGCAGCTGCTCGAGGTAGTAGCTGGCGAAGAGATCGGGCTGGGTGAGGGTGGTCTCGTGACGCCCGGCGTCGGCCACGAAGCCATAGGACAGGCCCAGGTTCTCGGGGGCCTGCTTGCGCGCGGTGGAGTCGACCTGGATGCGGACATAGGGGTAGCAGCCCCGCACGCGCCCGGGCAGGGCCTGTCCCGAGGCGAAATGCTGGACGGCCTCGCGCAGGTGCTGGACCTGCTGCCCGTAGATCAGGCGGATCTGGTCCAGGGCCGCCTGCGGCGTGCCTTGGCGGGTCGGGGCAATGAAGGGCGGTGCTTGCAGCATGGCCCATTGTGCAATGCCCCCTGTGGTGCCTGCCAGCGCCGAGTGATCAGTACGAGTCCTACAGGGCGTCACGACGCCTCCTGACGCCTCAGCCGGCGAGCCGTCTGCGACATTGGTCCTCGCGCCCCGCGGCCAGGCCCCACGAGGGCTTGCCGCCGCGGCGCGATCCGTCACACAAAACGACTTCAAGGAGTGCCCGCGAATGAGAGCCGACATCTCGGTCGATAACCCGTTTGCCCTGATGACCGATCCCGAGGCCGTGCGCCGGGTGGTCGAACACTCGGACCAATTGAGCCGATTGAGCCAGCGGCGCTGCCATCCCCTGGATCGTGCCGTGATCCGCAGCGCCAGCGCGGAACTGGCCGCGTTCGACGCCAAGATCGACCGCACCACCATCTACCTGCCGCCCGAGGAGGACAAGTCGGCGGCCTATGCGCGTGCGTATGGGAAGGCGTTGAACTGAGTCGGCCGGACGGCCTGCGAAGCGGCCCCGAATGAAAAAACCCGGCATCTTGCGATGCCGGGTTTTCAGTTTGCGCGAACTGCGCGGCCTGCTCAGGGCTTGCTGGCCGTGGGGAACGGCCAGGCGGCTTGCGGGTTCAGAGTGGTCTGAGCCGCAGGCGCCGCCGGGGCGGCAGCAGGCTTTTTCGCTGCTTTCTTCGCAGCGGGCTTTTTCGCAGCTTTCTTTTTCGCAGCAGGCTTCTTGGCAGCCTTTTTCTTGGCAGCCGGCTTCTTCTTGGCTACTTTTTTCGCTGCTTTCTTCGCAGCAGGCTTTTTCGCGGCCTTCTTGGCGGCGGGCTTTTTCGCAGCGGCTTTCTTGGCGGCGGGCTTCTTGGCCGCTGCCTTCTTCGCAGCCGGCTTCTTGGCGGCTACTTT
>CAZUKC010000261.1:0-2160 GCA_964620375.1 uncultured Ramlibacter sp.
GCGGCAGCAGCAGGATGCCCTCCCAGATGGGGGTCACCGGCGTGGACATCTCCATCAGGGCCTTGGAGCTGGCTGCGATCTTCTCGCGGTTGATGCGCGCGATCTCCTCGATCACCACGAAAGCGTCCAGATACATCAGCTTGGTGATGGAGTTGACGGTGGCGTCGGGATCCTTCACGGCCTTGCCTGCGGCCCGGATCCGGTCGGCCATGAGGTTGTTGGACACCGACATGCCCGCGAAGTAGATGTCGTTGGGAAGGTCGATGTGCGCGTGGACGGCGCCCACGTGCCGACGCGCGTCGATCCACGCCTCGTTGACCTCCGCCTGCAGGAACGAGGTCCAGTTGGCCCGCTGCAGCTGCTTCACGCGCTCCAGGCGCGCGGGATTGGACTCGAAGAAGACCTTGTACTCGCGGTGCTTGGACATCCAGTCGTAGAAGTCCGCGATGAAGTCGTCCAGCTGCGCCACCAGCATGGGAGCCACGGCGTGGATGCGGGTGAAGTCGGCCTCGCGCAGGTCGAACTTCTCGAGAACTTCCTTGATGGCAGCCTGGGGCATCGGGGGCTCCTTTGGAGGCGGTTGGACGGCCGCAGAGGCTGTGGCCGACTGCGGGACCGCAGTCTATTCGGCCGGGTGGGTCGCCGCACGGGCCGCGGTCCGGTGCGCCGTGGTCCGGCTGGGCCAGGGAAGCGGTCGATGCTAGGCTTTCAAGCCCAATTTCAGCACCTCAGGAGAGAAGACCATGAGCACCGCCGCCAAGTGCCCGTTCTCGGGATCGTTCCAGCGCAACACCGTGGAAGGCGCCACCAACCGCACCTGGTGGCCGAATCAGCTGGACCTCACGCCGTTGGCGCGAAACAGTCCCAAGAGCGATCCCATGGGTCGGGGCTTCGACTACCGCAAGACGTTTATGTCGCTCGATCTGGAGGCGGTGCGTCAGGACCTGCGCACGCTCATGACCCAGTCGCAGGCATGGTGGCCCGCCGACTGGGGGCACTACGGGCCGTTCTTCATCCGCATGGCCTGGCACAGCGCCGGCACCTACCGAGTCAGTGACGGCCGTGGTGGTGGCGGCTCGGGCATGCAGCGCTTCGCGCCGCTCAACAGCTGGCCCGACAACGCGAACCTGGACAAGGCGCGCCGCCTGCTCTGGCCGGTCAAGCGCAAGTACGGCGCCAAGCTCTCGTGGGGCGACCTCATGATCCTTGCCGGCAACGAGGCGCTCGACTCGATGGGCTTCAAGACCTTCGGCTTCGGTGGCGGTCGCGAGGACCTGTGGGAACCCGACACCACCTACTGGGGCAGCGAGCGGCAGTGGCTCGCCGATCAGCGCTATCAGGGTGACCGCGTGCTCGAGAACCCGCTCGCCGCGGTGCAGATGGGCCTGATCTACGTGAACCCCGAGGGCCCGGGTGGCAATCCCGACCCCATGCTCGCCGCGCGTGACATTCGCGAGACCTTCGCACGCATGGCCATGAACGACGAGGAGACCGTCGCGCTGATCGCCGGTGGCCACACCTTCGGCAAGACGCACGGCGCCGCGGATCCAAGCAAGTTCGTGGGTCGCGAGCCCGAGGGCTCGGCCCTTCAGGAGATGGGCCTCGGCTGGAAGAACAGCTACGGCTCGGGCAACGGAGCCGCCACCATCACCAGCGGCCTCGAGGGCGCCTGGACCACCACGCCCACCAAGTGGAGCACCGGCTACTTCGACCTGCTGTTCAAGTACGAGTGGAAGCTCACCAAGAGCCCGGCTGGTGCGCATCAGTGGATCCCGACCGACCCGGCCGCCGCCACGCTCGTGCCCGACGCACACGACCCGTCGAAGCGCCATGCGCCGATCATGCTGACCACCGATCTCTCGCTGCGCATGGACCCGGCCTACGAGAAGGTCTCGCGTCGCTTCCACAAGGATCCGGCCGCCTTCGCCGACGCGTTCGCGCGTGCATGGTTCAAGCTCACGCACCGCGACATGGGCCCGAAGTCGCGCTACCTGGGCAAGCTGGTTCCGAAGGAGGACCTGATCTGGCAGGACCCGGTGCCTGCCACGAAGGGTGAGCCGATCAGCACGCAGGACATCGCTGCGCTGAAGGCGAAGGTGCTGGCGAGCGGCCTGAGCGTGTCGCAGCTGGTCACCACCGCGTGGGCCTCGGCGAGCACCT
>CAZUKC010000262.1:0-2146 GCA_964620375.1 uncultured Ramlibacter sp.
CGGTCATGCTGGGTCACCAGTGCGGCGGATTGGTCTTCAACAAGGCCAACCCCCGTGCCGCCAACTGGTCGATGCTCCAATGGGCGAAGGATTTCCAGCAGGCGGGCTACGTGACGCTGCTGGTCGACTTCATGGGGCCACGCGGTGCGACGCAGGTCTGTCAGAGCGCACAAGCCGGCGTCACGCTGGGCCGCACGACCAAGGATTTCTTCCAGGCCGCCGAGCACCTGCGCAAGTTGCCTTATGTGAACCCCGATCAGGTGGCCCTGGTCGGCTTCTCGCAGGGCGCCCTGATCGCGTTCTACAACAACAGCAAGCGCGTACGCGAAGCGATCGGCGCATCCCGAGGCTTTGATGCTTACGTGTCGTTCTATCCCTTGTGCCGTCTGCAGACCCTCGCGCCAGATCGCCCGGTGGTCGACATCCTGCAGCGTGACATCGAGAAACCGCACCTGCTGCTGCTAGGGTCTGCAGATACCGAGACACCTGCCGCGGATTGCGAGACCTTGGCGGCCCCGGTGAAGGCCTCTGGACGACCGATCGAGTTCCACACCTACCCTGGCAAGACGCATTGCTGGGACTGCAAGAGCCTCGACGGCTTCACCAAGCAGGGACGCCACGGGCCGGTCGTCTACACCTACGACGAGGAAACCACCCGCGACTCCTTCGAGCGCACGAAAGCCTTCCTGCTTCGATCGTTCGCCGTTCGAAAGTGACGGCCTCGTCTTTTGGGACGAAGGTCAACCAAAAGTACAATTGACAGATGCTCGCGCAACGCACCCTCAAGACCCTCACGCGCGCCGTCGGCGTCGGCCTGCACAGTGGCCAGAGGGTCGAGCTCACGCTGCGGCCCGCGCCGCCGGACACCGGCATCGTCTTTCGCCGGATCGACCTCGCCCAGCCCGTGGACATCCCGGTCTCGGCCCAGGCCGTCACCGACACCCGCATGGCCTCCACCATCTCCAATGGCGGGGCTAAGGTCTTCACCGTCGAACACCTGATGTCGGCCTGTGCCGGTCTGGGGCTGGACAACCTCTACGTGGACATCACAGCCGAAGAGGTCCCCATCCTGGACGGATCCTCGTCGTCCTTCGTCTTCCTGCTGCAAAGCGCCGGCATCGAGATGCAGCGCGCCCCGCGCCGCTTCATCCGCGTGCTGCGGCCGGTGGAAGTGCGTGAAGGCGAGGGCGAGAACCTCAAGTGGGCGCGCCTCGTGCCCTATCACGGCTTCAAGCTCAGTTTCGAGATCGACTTCGCGCACCGCGTGGTCGACGCCACCGGCCAACGCTACGAGTTCGACCTCAGTCGCGACTCCTACAGCCGTGACATCGCCCGCGCCCGCACCTTCGGCTTCACCAAGGACGTCGAGATGCTGCGCGCCAACGGCCTGGGCCTGGGCGCCGGCATGGACAACGCCGTGGTCATGGACGACTACCGCGTGCTGAACTCGGACGGCCTGCGCTACGACGACGAACTCGTCAAGCACAAGATCCTGGACGCCATGGGCGACCTGTACCTGGTGGGCCGTCCCTTGCTGGCCGCCTACAGCGCCTTCCGTTCGGGCCATGCCCTGAACAACCGGCTCCTGCGCGAGCTGCTCTCGCAGGCCGACCACTACGAGGTCGTGAGCTTCGAAGACGAAGCGCAGGCCCCGGCCGGTTTCGCGCAGGTCGCCCGCGCCTGGTAGGAACGGCCATGCTGGTCTTTCGCTGGGCCCTGCTGTTGCTGCTGCTGGCCGCGGGGGTGTGCTTCGCGCTTTACGCCGGCACCGGTCAGGCCCGTTACCGCCAATGGGGCCTCGTCATCCTGAAGTGGACCCTGCTGGCGGCCTTCGGTTTCTTCGCGGTCCTGATCCTGGAGCGGGTCACCACCACGGGCTGAACTCGTGCCCCGGTGGGCCTTAGACCGCCCGGCCTGCCCGATAGGCGCCCGTGTTGCGGGGCGCACGGGCGCCGGCCTGCGCCAGGCGCGCCACCGCCTGCCCTGCGTGCGCGTGCGTCACGGCCAGTCCCAGGGCGTCGGCGGCATCGGGCCCGGGCAGCCCCGGGAGTTTCAGCAAGCGTTGCACCATGGCCTGCACCTCGGGCTTGCCGGCGCGTCCGTGACCTGCCACCGCCCGCTTCATCTGCAGGGCGGTGTATTCGGC
>CAZUKC010000263.1:0-2129 GCA_964620375.1 uncultured Ramlibacter sp.
TCCGCGAGATCAAGGGCTGCACCGCCATCATCTACGACCAGACCTGCGCCACCGAGAAGCGCCGCCGCCGCAAGCGCGGCAAGATGGAAGACCCGGCGGTGCGCGTGATGATCAACGACCTGGTCTGCGAGGGCTGCGGTGACTGCGGCGTGCAGTCCAACTGCCTGTCGGTCGAGCCCCTGGACACTCCCCTCGGCCGCAAGCGCACCATCAACCAGAGCACCTGCAACAAGGACACCAGCTGCCTCAAGGGCTTTTGCCCCAGCTTCGTCACCGTCGAGGGCGGTCGCCTGAAAAAGACATCGCGCGGGCCGACGCCGTCCCCCTTCGAGCTGGGCGAGCTGCCCGAGCCCGTTCTGCCGGCGCTCACCGACACCGCCTACGGCATCGTGGTGGCCGGCGTGGGCGGTACCGGCGTCATCACCATCGGCCAGCTCCTGGGCATGGCGGCGCACCTGGAAGGCCGCGGCATCGTCACCCAGGACGCGGCCGGCCTCGCGCAAAAGGGTGGCGCCACCTGGAGCCATGTGCTGGTGGGTGCCAGCGCCGACGCCATCCGCACCACCCGCGTCAGCACCGCGGCGGCCGACCTGGTCCTGGGCTGTGACCCACTGGTCACGGCCAGCCCCGAGACCTTGCTGCGTGTGCGTGAGGGTCGCACCCGGGTCGCCCTGAACGCGCACGGCGCGCCCACTGCCGCCTTCGTTCGCCAGCCCGACTGGTCGAACCCCTCCGAAGCCTGTATCGGCGCCATCGCCGGCGCGGCGGGCGCGTCGGCCGTGGGCAGCTTCGACGCCACCCGCGCCGCCACCCGCCTCATGGGTGACAGCCTCTACGTCAACCCCATGCTCCTGGGGTACGCCTGGCAAAAGGGCTGGATCCCGCTGAGCCTGGCCGCCTTGCTGCGCGCCATTGAGCTCAACGAGGTGGCGGTCGATGCCAACAAGGCGGCCTTCACCTGGGGCCGCTGGGCGGCGCACGATCCGGCTCGCCTGGAGAAGCTGCTCACCCCGTCTCAGGTGGTGGAGCTGCGCCCGCGCGAGACGCTGGACAGCCTCATCGCCCGGCGCGTGGACTTCCTCACCGCCTACCAGAACGAGGCCTATGCCCAGGCCTACCGCGACGTGGTCGACCGCGTGCGCGCCGCCGAAGCGTCGTTGGGCCGCACCGCCCTGTCCGAGGCGGTGGCGCGCTACCTGTTCAAGCTGATGGCCTACAAGGACGAGTACGAGGTCGCGCGCCTGCACACCCAGACCGGCTTCCGCGAGTCCATCGCCGCGCAGTTCGAGGGCGACTACCGCATCCACCACCACCTGGCCCCGCCGCTGCTGTCGCCGCGCAACGAACGCGGCGAACTGCAGAAGCGCCGCTTCGGCGCCGCCATGGGGCTGGGCCTGCGCCTGCTGGCACCCCTGAAGTTCCTGCGGGGCACCGCGCTGGACATCTTCGGCTACACCGAGGAACGCCGCACCGAACGGGCGCTGGTCGGCGAGTACCGCCGCTGCGTGGACGAACTGCTGGCGGGCCTAGACGCCAGCAACCACGCCCTGGCAGTGGAAATCGCGGCCCTGCCCGAGCAGATCCGGGGGTTCGGCCACGTCAAGGCCCGCCACCTGGCGGCCGCGCGCACCCGCTGGGATGCCCTGATGGCCCGCTGGCGCGAGCAGTCGGGCGCCGACCGGCTGGCGGCCTGAGCCCTACAATCCGCTGTTTTCGTCGGCGCAGCAGCCGCCCAGGCCTGCGCCGACGGCTGACGTCCTCAAAGAACCCCAAGGAGTCCACCCGTGTTCATTTCCTCCGCCTACGCCCAGGCCGCAGCCCCCGCTGCCGGCGGCGACATGATGTCCACCCTCACCAGCATGCTGCCGCTGCTGCTGATGTTCGTGGTGCTGTACTTCGTCATGATCCGCCCCCAGATGAAGCGCCAGAAAGAGCACAAGGCCATGCTCGAGGCCCTGGCCAAGGGTGACGAGGTCGCCACGGCCGGTGGCCTGATCGGCCGCATCAGCCGCCTCGGTGACACCTACGTCGGCGTCGAAGTCGCCGAAGGCGTCGAGATCCAGCTGCAGCGCAACGCCATCGTGCAGGTGCTGCCCAAGGGCACCGTCAAGTAAGCGGCCACGCCCGCG
>CAZUKC010000264.1:0-2127 GCA_964620375.1 uncultured Ramlibacter sp.
TACGACAGCTTCTCGCCGCACCAGGACCTGATCTCCGAGCGCCTGGCCACGCTGTGGCGGATCTCGCAGGGCGAGGCCGATGTAGTGGTGGTGCCGGCCACGACCGCCCTGTACCGGGTGGCGCCGCCCGCTTTTCTGGCGGGCTACACCTTCCAGTTTCGGGTCAAGCAAAAGCTCGAGGACGCCAAGCTCAAGGCGCAACTGACGCTGGCTGGCTACAGCCACGTGACGCAGGTGGTGAGCCCGGGCGAGTACGCGGTGCGCGGGGGCCTGATCGACCTGTTTCCCATGGGGTCGCCGGTGCCATACCGGGTGGACCTGTTCGACGACGAGATCGACTCCATCCGCACCTTCGACCCGGACAGCCAGCGCAGCCTCTACCCGGTGCCCGAGGTGCGGCTGCTGCCGGGACGCGAGTTCCCGATGGACGACGACGCGCGCGCGCGCTTTCGCAGCCGCTGGCGCGAGCTGCTGGACGGCGATCCGACCCGCAGCCGCATCTACAAGGACATCGGCAACGGCGTGGCCACCGCCGGCATCGAGTACTACCTGCCCCTGTTCTTCGACGAGACGGCCACGGTCTTCGACTACCTGGGCCCGCAGGCCACGGTGGTGATGCACGGCGACCTGGAACCGTCTTTCCAGCGCTTCTGGCAGGACACCCGGGACCGCTACCGCCTGATGCAGGGCGATCCCGAGCGACCGGTGCTGCCGCCGCAGGCGCTGTTCCTGGAAGCCCATGACTTCTACGCCCGCGCCAACGCCCACGCGCAGCTTGCGTTGCGGTCGGTCGCCACCGATGCTGGGGCGCCAGCCCAAGCAGGGGCGGGAGATGCCACTGCGGCCGACATGGCCGACGCGTCTTCTCCCTTCACCGCCCTGCCCGATATCGCCGCAGTGCGTGGGGCCGAGGACCCGCTGGCGCGCCTGAAAGCCCATGCGGCACAGACCTCACACCGCCTGCTGGTGCTGGCCGAAAGCGACGGCCGGCGCGAAAGCCTGCTGGACTTCCTGCGGGCCAGCCAGGTGGTGCCCCCCGCCTTCGACTCGCTGGCCGAGTTCCAGGCCAGCGACGAGAAGATCGGCATCGCCACCGCGCCCCTGGCGCAGGGCTTCGCCTGGGACGAGGGCGGGATCGACTTCATCACCGAGTCCGAGCTCTTTGCCGCGGGCGTGGGCGCGCGCCGGCGCCGCAAGCAGGAACAGGTCAGCGACGTCGAGGCCCTGGTCAAGGACCTGTCCGAACTGAACGTGGGCGACCCGGTGGTGCACGCCCAGCACGGCATCGGCCGCTACCGGGGTCTGGTCCACCTGGACATGGGCCAGGGGCTGGACCCCCAGGGCCGCCCCCTGCTCCAGGAATTCCTGCACCTGGAATATGCGGACCAGGCCACGCTCTACGTGCCGGTGAGCCAGTTGCACCAGATCAGCCGCTACACCGGGGTGTCGGCCGAAGAGGCGCCGCTGCACAAGCTGGGCTCCGGCCAGTGGGAAAAGGCCAAGCGCAAGGCGGCCGAACAGGTGCGCGACACCGCCGCCGAGCTCCTGAACATCTACGCCCGCCGTGCGGCGCGTCAGGGTCACGCCTTCCGCTACTCGCCGCAGGACTACGAGGCCTTCGCGAACGATTTCGGATTCGAGGAAACCGCCGACCAGAACGCGGCCATCCACGCGGTGATCCAGGACATGATCTCGCCACGCCCGATGGACCGCCTGGTGTGCGGCGACGTGGGCTTCGGCAAGACGGAGGTGGCCCTGCGCGCAGCCTTCGTGGCGGTGACGGGCGGACGGCAGGTGGCCTTCCTGGCACCCACCACCCTGCTGGCCGAGCAGCATTACCAGACGCTGGTGGACCGCTTTTCCAAGTGGCCGGTGAAGATCGCCGAGATGAGCCGCTTTCGCTCCCAGAAGGAAATCACCGCGGCCGCCAAGGGTATCGCCGACGGCAGCGTGGACATCGTGGTGGGCACGCACAAGCTGCTGTCCGAGCGCGTGAAGTTCAAGGACCTGGGCCTCTTGATCATCGACGAGGAGCACCGCTTCGGCGTGCGCCACAAGGAGGCGATGAAGGCCCTGCGCGCCGAGGTGGACGTGCTCACGCTCACCGCCACGCCGATTCCGCGCACC
>CAZUKC010000265.1:0-2115 GCA_964620375.1 uncultured Ramlibacter sp.
CGGCAATATTTACTTCCTGGCCAAGATCGGCGCCACCGACGGCAAGAGCTTTCAGCAAATGGCGGGCAGCATGACCGGCATGACCGAGGAGGAGTACCGCAACATGATGATCAGCGGCGGCCGCTCAATCGAGGGCAACCGCTACCTGGGAGAAAAGAAGT
Source organism: uncultured Ramlibacter sp. (assembly GCA_964620375.1). Classification (GTDB taxonomy): domain Bacteria; phylum Pseudomonadota; class Gammaproteobacteria; order Burkholderiales; family Burkholderiaceae_C; genus Ramlibacter. The sequence goes on from CAZUKC010000265.1 coordinate 162, forward strand.
AATGGCGCGCATCACCTCCAGCGTATACACCTCGCACGTGCCAGCCATCGGCGCGGCCCTGGACTTGGGCAAGACCGGAGAGGCCTACTGGCAGCCGCTGTTCGCGGGCTATGAGCCCTCCAAGCAGTGGATGAAGGAGAACACGCCCGACGTCGTCTTTCTCGTCTACAACGACCACGCCACGGCCTTCAGCCTGGATTTCATTCCCACCTTCGCCATCGGTACCGCCGCCGAATTCATCCCGGCCGACGAAGGCTGGGGTCCACGCCCCGTGCCCAAGGTCATCGGCCACCCGGAGCTGGCGGCGCACATCGCACAGTCGGTGATCCTGCAGGACTTCGATCTGACCATCGTGAACAAGATGGATGTGGACCACGGCCTGACCGTTCCCTTGTCCCTGATGTTCGGTCAGCCCCAGGCCTGGCCCTGCCCGGTGATCCCCTTCGCGGTGAACGTGGTGCAGTACCCGGTGCCGTCGGGGCGCCGCTGCCTGAACCTGGGTAAGGCGATCCGCAAGGCCGTCGAATCTTTCGACCAGGACCTGAAGGTGCAGATCTGGGGAACAGGCGGCATGAGCCACCAGCTGCAGGGGCCGCGCGCCGGCCTGATCAATAAGGAATTCGACACCCGGTTCCTGGACCGACTGATCGCCGACCCCGAAGGCCTGGCCGACGTGCCGCACATCGATTACGTGCGCGAGGCCGGCTCCGAGGGCATTGAGCTGGTGATGTGGCTGATCGCCCGTGGCGCGATGGGCGACGTGACCGGCAAGGCAGCGCCCAAAGTGAAGCACCGCTTCTATCACGTGCCGGCATCCAATACGGCGGTAGGCCATCTGATTCTGGAGGACAGCAAATGACGATCAAGGTCGCCCTGGCGGGCGCGGGCGCGTTCGGTATCAAGCACCTGGACGGCATCAAGAACATCGCGGACGTGGAAGTGGTGTCCCTGGTGGGCCGCGAGCTGTCCAAGACCCAGGAAGTGGCAGACAAGTACGGCATCCGGCACGTCACCACTGACCTTGCGCAGTCCCTCGCGATCCGGGAAATCGACGCCGTCATCCTGTGCACGCCCACCCAGATGCACGCCGATCAGGCCATCGCCTGCATGAAGGCCGGCAAGCATGTGCAGGTCGAGATCCCCCTGGCCGACAGCCTCAGGGGCGCGCAGGAGGTGGTGGCGCTGCAGAAGCAGACGGGCCGGGTGGCCATGTGCGGCCATACGCGCCGCTTCAACCCCAGCCACCAGTGGGTGCGCCGCCGGATCGAGGCGGGCGAGTTCAACATCCAGCAGATGGATGTCCAGACCTATTTCTTCCGCCGCACCAACATGAACGCGCTGGGCCAGCCCCGCTCGTGGACCGACCACCTGCTGTGGCATCACGCCGCCCACACGGTGGACCTGTTTGCCTACCAGGCGCGTAGTCCCATCGTGAAGGCCAACGCCATCCAGGGTCCGGTTCATCCGCAACTGGGCATCGCCATGGATATGAGCATTCAGCTCAAGGCGGCCAACGGCGCGATCTGCACCCTGAGCCTGTCCTTCAACAACGACGGCCCGCTGGGCACCTTCTTCCGCTACATCGGCGATACCGGCACCTACATCGCCCGCTACGACGATCTGGTCAATGGCAAGGAAGAAAAGATCGACGTGTCCAAGGTCGATGTGTCCATGAACGGCATCGAGCTGCAGGACCGCGAGTTCTTCGCTGCGATCCGGGAAGGCCGCGAGCCTAATTCCAGCGTCGCGCAGGTGCTGCCCTGCTACGAAGTGCTGCACCAGCTCGAGCAACAACTCGCTTGACCATGCAGCAACGTCAACTCGGTCCCTTCCAGGTCAGTGCCATCGGCCTGGGCTGTATGAACCTGTCGTACGCCTACGGTGTCCCGCCCGACGAGGCGCAAGGCGCGCGCTTGCTGCTGGCGGCCCTGGATGCCGGCGTGACGCACTTCGA
>CAZUKC010000266.1:0-2094 GCA_964620375.1 uncultured Ramlibacter sp.
GCTGGCCTCCGAAGACGACCAAAAGCGCGCCGAGGCCGATATCCAGAAGGTCACGGACAAGCACATCGCTGAGATCGACAGCCTGGTCGCAGCCAAGGAGCAGGAGATCATGGCCGTCTGAGCGGCCGTGACCCGTCTGTCTCCTTCTCCCTCGGTCGGCCAGCTGCCTTGAACTCCGTCCCGCACCATATCGCCATCGTGATGGATGGCAACGGCCGTTGGGCCGCGCGCCGCATGTTGCCGCGCGTCGCGGGCCACAAGATGGGCCTGGACGCTCTGCGGGCCTGTGTTCGCCGCTGCGGCGACATCGGCGTGAAGGTGCTCACGGTCTTCGCCTTTTCCTCCGAGAACTGGAAGCGTCCGCCCGAAGAAGTTTCGGGCCTGATGGAGCTTCTGGGCATGGCCTTGGCGCGCGAAGTGCCGCAGTTGCAGTCCGAGGGCGTGCGTCTGCATTTCGTCGGCGACCGGGCGGGCCTGCCGGCCAAGATCCAGACGGGTCTGGCCGAGGCCGAGGCCATCACCGCCGACAACAGCCGCCTCATCTTCAACATCTGCTTCAACTACGGCGGGCGCTGGGATATCGCACAGGCCGCGGCACGCCTGGCGGCCGAGGGTCGCACCATCACCGAAATCAGCCTGGCTGGCGCGCTGGCCCTGGCGCACGTGCCCGACCCTGACCTCGTGATCCGCACGGGTGGCGAGCACCGCATCAGCAACTTCCTGCTGTGGCAGTCGGCCTATGCCGAATTCCACTTCTGCGAGAAGCTCTGGCCCGAGTTCGACGCGCAGGCCCTGGACCTGGCCATCGCCGATTTCAACCAGCGCGAACGCCGCTTCGGCAAGACCTCGGACCAGGTCCGCGGCACGCCCCAGCGCAAAGCGGCCTAGCCTCGAACGGGTGCCTCGGGCAGGACGCGAGACCCATGCTCAAGCAGCGCATCATCACCGCCGTCCTGCTGCTGGCCGTCCTCTTGCCCGCCCTGTTCTGGCCCGCCTCCTGGCCCTTCGCCGCGGTGGTGCTGGTGCTGCTGGCGGCGGGCGCCTGGGAGTGGGGCCGCCTGAACGGTCTGTCGTCGGCGGCAGGCCTGGCCTGCGCTGCGGCCTGCCTGGGGCTGTGCCTGCTGTCGTGGTCCCAGGGGTGGGTGCAACGCAGCGTGCCAGGGCTGTGGCTGCTGGCCTCGGCGATGTGGGTGTTGGGGGGGGCCTGGGTCCTTCGGCGCGGGGTTGCCGGTTGGCCGGCCATCCCTCAGGCCGTCCGCTTGGCCGGCGGAGTCCTGGCCCTATGGCTTGCCTGGTTGGCGGTGGCCCAGGCGCGGGCGATTGGCATCAATTTCCTGCTGTCGGTCTTCGTGCTGGTGTGGGTAGCGGACGTGGCCGCCTATTTCGCGGGGCGGGCCTTCGGTCTGAAGTTCACGCAGCGGCGCCTGGCGCCGGCGATCAGCCCCGGCAAAACCTGGGAGGGGGTCTGGGGCGGCATGGTCGCCGTGCTGGTGCTGGCCCTGGCCTGGCAGCAGGGCGATGCCGCGTGGCAGGCCGACGTTTCCAGCCTCTACACCGTGCTTGCCGACCGGGGCCTGGGGCTGCTGGTGCTGGCTGTCCTGTTTCTTGTGGCCATGAGCGTGGCAGGCGACCTGATCGAGTCGCTCGTCAAGCGCAGCGCTGGTGCCAAGGACTCCAGTGGGCTGCTGCCAGGGCACGGCGGCGTGCTCGATCGCGTCGACGCCTTGCTGCCCACGCTTCCTCTGGCGATGATGCTGCATTCCCTGATGTACCCCCGATGACTCCCCAACGCATTGCCGTCCTCGGCTCCACCGGCTCCATCGGTACGCAGACCCTGGACGTGATCGGCCGCCACCCGGGGCGCTTTGAAGTCTTCGCGCTCACGGCGTCGCGACAGGTCGACCTGATGCTGCAGCAGTGCGCGCGCTTTCGGCCGTCGCTGGCCGTGATGGCCGATCCCGACGCCGCGCGCGAGCTGGCCACGCGGCTGGCCGCCGAGCGCCTGCCGACGCGCGTCCTGCAGGGGCCTGGCGCGCTTGAGGAAGTCGCGGCGCATCCCTCGGTCGACGCGGTGATGGCGGCCATCGTGGGTGC
>CAZUKC010000267.1:0-2087 GCA_964620375.1 uncultured Ramlibacter sp.
CCGGACCAATCGAACCCGGGACCACCGCCCGTCACTGCTTCCAATGTGCCACGAACCCGGCAGGTATCAAGCGAAATTCGACAAGGAACGAAAACTTTACGGCGAATGGGGGGCAGGGACCCCTATTCTGTGGCTCATGGCGGACTGGAACGACCCCGATAACCGTGCCGAGGAACTGGCAGACAGGGCCAGGGCGCTGTTCCAGAAGGGCCGTTACAAGGAAGCGGAGGCCTGCCTGAGGGAAGCCATCGAGCTGGATCCCGACCATGGCGCCTGGCGCATGAATCTCGGGGTGACCCTGCAGGCTCTGGGCCGGACCGACGAGGCCCTGCGGTGCTTCGAGCTCGCCAGTGCGCGCTCCCCCGACCACGCCGAACCGCGGGTGGCTGCCGCCGTGGCGGCCGCGAGCCTCCAGCGCTGGCAACTCGCCCTGAAGTGGGCCGAGGAAGCCACCCAGCGCAAGCCCGACATCGACGCCGCGTGGGCCGTTCGCATCGAGTCGTTGCGCCGCCTGGGCCGCCGCGAGGACGCGTCGCTCGCCTTCTATCTCTCGCAGCAGCATCTCGAGGCCTCGCCCGCCACGCTGCAGGCGATGGCCGAAGTGCTGCTCGAGGAGGGCAAGACCGAGCGCGCCGCATGGAGTCTTCGCGAGGCGCTGCGCCTGGAGCCGTCGCTGGCGCGTGTGCGCATCCGTCTGGCCCAGCTTGCCGCAGACGGCGGGCAGCAGCACCGCGCCATCGAGCTGCTCACCGAGGAGACGCGCCATCACCCTGGCGATGTGCAGGCGTGGATCGCCTTCGGCGACCTGCTGGTCCGATTGCGTCGCGCGCCCGAGGCCGCCGAGAAGTACCGCCGCGCCGTGGAACTCGATCCCGACAGCGCGGCCGCGCGCTGGCGCATGGGTTCTCTTGCGCTGGCCGCGCGCCGACTCGACGAGGCCTGCGCCGAACTGGAGATGGCCATGCGGCTCGACGCCGACAATCCGGCCCCGCGCGTGGAACTGGCGCACGCACGACTGGAACGCGGCGAACGCGACGAGGCCGCGCGCCTGCTCGAGGTGCATGCCGAACGCACCCCGCCCGAGCAGGATCCGCGCCTCGACAACCCGCAGGGCGCGGTGTCGCTGGCCGAACTCATGCTGCGTGCGGATCGACCCGCGATGGCCGCGCGCACACTCAGCGCCGCGCTGCGCTTCGCGGCCTGCCGCAAGGACGCTGCGCTCTTCCGCAAGCTCGCGCTGGCGCGCTATCGAACCGGCGACCTGAAGGGCGGCGACGAGGCGAGCCAGCACCTGCACCGACTGGATGCCTCCGACGCCGCCGCGCCCTACAACCTCGCGCTCAGCGCGCTGCAGCGCGGCAACCTGACCGAGGCCGCCACCTGGGCGCGACGCGGACTCTCGGAGCATCCGCGTGACGCAGGATTGCGTCGCGTGCTGCTGCGCATCTGGATGGCGCGGCTCGTGCCGTGGCTTCGCAAGGCGACGCCAAGCGACATCGCTCACGCGTCAGGCGACGCGTGAACGCATCACGAGACCCCGCGGGCCTCAGTTGGCGGCGTTGGTGAAGGGCAGCAGCGCCAGGTGACGGGCGCGCTTGATCGCCTGCGTCAGCTGCTTCTGCTCGGTGGCCGACAGGCTCAGACGCTTGCGACCCAGGATCTTGCCGTTGCCGGTCATCATGCGACGGAGCTCGTCGCAGTTCTTGTAGTCAACGGGGCCCTTGATCGTGCGTCGTTCGGTCGGTGCGGAGAACTGGCTCATGGTCTGTGCGTCCTGGATCTCGGTTTCGAGAGCCCCCGACGGTCGGGGGCGACGAGCCGGGTAGTGTAGCGGAATCCTGGCCACCCTCCAATGCCCCTGATCCTGTCCGACCTGCATCTGGGCCTTTCTCCGCTGGAAATCGGGCATCTGGCCCCCCTGATCGAGGCCGCCGACGAACTGTGGCTGAACGGCGACACGGCCGAGGTGCGCCACCCCCGCTACCGCGATCGGGCGATGCGCCTGCTCGACGAACTGCATGCCGCCTGCGCGCGCCGCGGCCTGCCGCTGCTGCGGCTGGCCGGCAACCACGATCACGACGATTCCT
>CAZUKC010000268.1:0-2084 GCA_964620375.1 uncultured Ramlibacter sp.
AGGCCCAGCACGCCGATCTTGGCGCCGGGGAAGAAGGACAGCGAGATGTCCTTGAGGATCTGACGCTTCGGCGGAACGATCTTGCCGACGCGGTTCATGGTGAAGACGTATTGGGCCATGGGGGTCTCTGGGTGCCTGTCTGGGATGCTGGAAAAGGGGTGCCGCAGGTGGCGGGCGATCCGAGGAAGCCTCGCGCGGCGTAACCCGTGATTATCGGGGGATGCGGCCGGGCCGGGAGCCCCCTTACCCGGTCAGGGGCAAACCATGCGACAATCCGTCCCGCACGCGCTTCCAGTTGGCGCTGCACCAGCACTCCTGCTGGGGACCAGCGGCTCTCTTGACGTTTCGACCGAGGCCGCCACCTCCCACCCCCGAACTGACCGGCCTTTGACTGGCTCGGTGCCCCGGCACCGTACAGGCCGATCCCAGGCGCCATGGAATTGGCGCGGACTTTTCATGACTTTCGACGAACTCAATCTGGCACCCGCCATCCTTCAGGCCGTGCGCGAACAGGGCTACGACAGCCCCACCCCCATCCAGGCCCAGGCCATTCCCGCGGTACTCGCGGGGCACGACCTGCTGGCCGGCGCGCAGACCGGCACCGGCAAGACCGCCGCCTTCACACTGCCCCTGCTGCACAAGTTGTCCAAGGGCCACAGCAAGACCAACAAATTCGGCAAGGACGGCATCGCCGCTCTGGTGCTCACACCCACGCGTGAGTTGGCCGCCCAGGTGGAGGAATCCATCCGCACCTACGGCAAGCACCTACCGCTCACATCCACCGTCATCTTCGGGGGCGTGGGCATGAACCCGCAGATCGACCGCATCAAGCGCGGCGTGGACATCCTGGTGGCCACGCCCGGCCGCCTGCTGGACCTGTCGCAGCAAGGCCACTTGGACCTGTCCACCGTGGAAATCCTGGTGCTGGACGAAGCCGACCGCATGCTGGACATGGGCTTCATCCACGATGTGAAGAAGGTGCTGGCCCTGGTGCCCAAGGACAAGCAGAGCCTGCTGTTCTCGGCCACTTTCAGCGACGAGATCCGCGACCTGGCCAACGGCCTGCTGAAGAACCCGCAAAGCATCCAGGTCACGCCGCGCAACACCACGGTGCAACGCATCACCCAGGTGGCGCACCTGGTGGGACGCCAGAAGAAGAAGGCGCTGCTGGCGCACATCATCCAGAAGAACGACTGGAGCCAGGTGCTGGTGTTCACCCGCACCAAGTTCGGCGCCAACCACGTGGCCGAATTCCTCGAGAAGAACGGCATCACCGCGATGGCCCTGCATGGCAACAAGAGCCAGGGCGCTCGCACGCAGGCGCTGGCGGGCTTCAAGAGCGGCGAGATCCGCGCCCTGGTGGCCACCGACATCGCCGCGCGCGGCATCGACATCGACGAACTGCCGCACGTGGTCAATTACGAGATCCCCAACGTGCCCGAAGACTATGTGCACCGCATCGGCCGCACCGGCCGCGCCGGCAACAGCGGCGAGGCGGTGAGCCTGGTCTGCCTGGACGAAGAAGGTTTCCTGATGGAGATCGAGCGCTTCACCAAGCAGCAGATCCCGCGCGAGCCGGTCGAGGGCTTCGGCCCCGAGCCCGATGAACGCGCCGAGCCCATCGCCATGGGCCGCCAGACCATCTGGGGCGGCGCCGGCAAGCCGCCTAGCCGCGAGGTGATGGCCGCGGCAGCCAAGGCGGCACGCTCGGAAATGATGCAGCGCATACGCGAGAACAAGTCCACTCAGGGCGGCAACGGCGGCGGCCGAGGCGGCCAGAAGGCCTCGTCGGGCCCGAAGCCGGCCCACGGCGGACGTGGCGGTAACGCAAACGGTAACGGCGCGCGCCAGGGTCAGGGTCAGGGCCGTCACGGGAACGGCGGCGGTCGTGCGCCCCAGCACGAGCGCTTCGAGGACGGCGAGGTGCAACCCCGCATGGGCGCCCACCAGAGCGGAAGCCCCTTCGTCCTGCGCGAAGCCGCGCCGGTGCGCAAGGGCGGCGGCGATGGTCAGCCTGATCCGCTGCGCACCAGCGTGGACAGCATGGGCGGTCGCGGCCGTCGTGGCGGCGGTGGCCGAGGCTT
>CAZUKC010000269.1:0-2009 GCA_964620375.1 uncultured Ramlibacter sp.
AGAGCTGCGAGAGGATCAGACGCGAGTGGCCGCCGCGCCCGAAGGTCGCGTCCACATAGGTTCCGTCCGGCCTGGTGACGAGCGCTGTAACCGCTTCTTTCAACAGGACGGTGGTGTGTGTCCATGCCTTGTCCACCGCCGGCGCCGTCAGAAAGAGAAGTCCTTGAACACGTCGGGCATCTCGCCGGCCATCGCCTCGGACTCCTTGGCCTCGTAGCTGGCCTTGTCCCAGAGCTCGAAGTGATTGCCCATGCCCAGGAGGATGGTTTCGCGCTCGATGCCGGCGGCCGCGCGCAGCTCGGGGGAGATCAGCACGCGCCCGGTGCCATCGAGCTCCATGTCCATCGCGTTGCCCAGGAAGATGCGCTTCCACCACTGGGCGGACATGGGCAGCGCCGCGATGCGTTCACGGAACTTCTCCCACTCGGGCCGCGGAAAGATCATCAGGCACCCGTGCGGGTGCTTCGTCACCGTGACCTGGTTGCTCGCGGCGGCGGCCAGCACGTCGCGATGCCGGGTCGGCACGGAGAGCCTTCCCTTGGCATCGAGACTGACGGACGAGGCGCCTTGAAACACGGCTGGATTCCTGCTGGACGAATGGACCGCACTCGCGGGGTGCAACACCGCATCCGCGGCATTTTTTCCCACGAAATTGCACTTCTTCCCACTGTATCAGGAAAACGCAGGCGCGCAAGAGTAGGCTTGCGGAAATTTTGCAATGAAATCAAGGACTTAGAACAGTTTTCGCGACTTCCGAAGAGCTGAAATCTGTTCAAAATGAAGCACTTAGCAGCGCCTGTGAATGTGAATCCTCAAGCCCAGGCGCAGGGCCCGCCGGACGGCGGTCAGAGGATGTAACGCGACAGGTCCTCGTCCTGGCTCAAGGCCTTGAGCCGGGCATCGACATAGGCGGCGTCGATGGTGAGGGTCTGGCCGCCGCGGCGGCTGGCGTCGAAGCTGACCTCGTCCAGCAGGCGCTCCATCACCGTGGACAGGCGCCGCGCGCCGATGTTTTCGGTGCGCTCGTTCACCTCGTAGGCGATGGCCGCCAGGCGGGTGATGCCCTCGGGCGTGAAGTCCAGCGTCACACCTTCGGTGGCGAGCAGCGCCTGGTACTGCGTGACCAGGCAGGCGTGCGTCTGGGTGAGGATGGCCTCGAAGTCCTGCACGGAGAGCGACTTGAGTTCCACGCGTATGGGCAGTCGTCCCTGCAACTCGGGGATCAGGTCGCTGGGCTTGGCCAGGTGGAAGGCGCCGCTGGCGATGAACAGGATATGGTCGGTGTGGATCGGACCGTACTTGGTGGACACGGTGGTGCCCTCCACCAGCGGCAGCAGGTCACGCTGCACGCCCTGGCGCGAGACCTCGGCGGTGCCACCGCCTTCGCTGCGCGCGCACACCTTGTCGATCTCGTCGATGAAGACGATGCCGTTCTGCTCGGCGTTGTGGATCGCCTGGGCCTTGATCTCGTCCTCGTTCACGAGCTTGGCGGCCTCTTCGTCCACCAGCAGCTGCATCGCCTCGCGTATGCGCAGCTTGCGCGTCTTGCGCTTGCCCATGCCCAGCTGGCTGAAGACGCCCCGCAGCTGTTCGGCCATGTCCTCCATGCCCGAGGGCCCCATGAACTGCAGGGGCGGCTGGTGATCGGCCAGGTCAATCTCGATCTCCTTGTCATCGAGCTGGCCCTCGCGCAGCTTCTTGCGAAAGGCCTGGCGCGTGGGGTTGTCCTCGGCGCCGTGGGTACCGGGCAGCAGCACCTCGAGGATGCGGTCTTCGGCGTGGTCCTCCGCACGCGTACGCACCTTGCGCATCTCGGCCACGCGCGTCTGCTTGACGGCGATCTCGGCCAGGTCGCGGATGATGGAATCGACGTCCTTGCCCACATAGCCCACTTCGGTGAACTTGGTGGCTTCGACCTTGATGAAGGGCGCGTCAGCGAGCTTGGCCAGGCGGCGCGCGATCTCGGTCTTGCCCACGCCAGTGGGGCCGATCATGAGGATGTTCTTGGG
>CAZUKC010000270.1:0-2000 GCA_964620375.1 uncultured Ramlibacter sp.
GGCACCTCATAGCGCAACCAGTCACGGGTGCGGGCGATGATGCGCACATGCTCGGGCTGCAGGCCCACCTCTTCGTGCAACTCCCGGTACATCGCTTGTTCGGGACTTTCCCCGCGATCGATGCCCCCCTGCGGAAACTGCCAGCTGTGGGTGCGTATGCGCTTGCCCCAGAACACCTGGTTTTTCTGATTGAGCAGGATGATGCCGACGTTGGGCCTGAAGCCGTCACGGTCAAGCATAATCAAACCCCAATTCTTGAACTGAGTTCATTATGCACGGCACTGCCCGTGCGGCAAGTGACTCTTCCGTTCTCTTTCTCCCTCTGCGCAGTCCGATGAAAGCCTCCCAGTTTCTGATTTCCACGCTCAAGGAAGCGCCCGCCGACGCCGAAGTGGCCAGCCACCGCCTCATGACCCGCGCCGGCATGATCAAGAAGCTAGGCGCCGGGATTTACACCTATATGCCTATGGGTCTGCGCGTGATCCGCAAGGTCGAGGCCATCGTGCGCGAGGAGATGGACCGCGCCGGTGCTGTCGAATGCACCATGCCCGTCGTCCAGCCCGCGGAGCTGTGGCAGGAGACCGGGCGCTTCGCCAAGATGGGCCCCGAGCTGCTTCGCATCAAGGACCGTCATGAGCGCGATTTCGTGGTCCAGCCGACCAGCGAGGAAGTGGTGACCGACATCGCCCGCCAGGAGCTTCGCAGCTACAAGCAGCTGCCGAAAAACCTCTACCAGATCCAGACCAAATTCCGTGATGAGCGTCGCCCGCGCTTTGGCCTGATGCGGGGGCGCGAGTTCATCATGAAAGACGCCTATTCCTTCGACCGTGATGTTGCCAGCGCCAAGGCCAGCTACCAGGTGATGGCGCAGGCCTACCGACGCATCTTCGACCGCTTCGGCCTGCGCTATCGTGCCGTAGCGGCCGACAGCGGCGCCATCGGCGGCGACCTGTCCGAGGAATTCCAGGTGATCGCCGCTACCGGCGAAGATGCCATCGTCTACTGCCCCCAGAGTGACTACGCCGCCAACATCGAGAAGGCCGAGGCCCTGCCGCCCGCTGGCCCATGCCCGGCACCCTCCAGGGCCCTCGAAAAAACCCCCACCCCGGGCAAGAGCACCTGCGCCGACGTCGCCCAGCTCCTGGGCGTGCCGCTACAGACCACGGTCAAGTCGCTGGTCCTGGCGACCGACACGCTGGACGAGGCGGGGAATGTGGTCAAGAGCCAGGTCTGGCTGCTGCTGCTGCGCGGCGACCACGACATGAACGAGGTCAAGGTGGGCAAGGTACCGGGCCTGGACGCCGGTTTCCGTTTCGCCACCGTGCCCGAGATCCTGGACCACTTCGGCACCAAGCCTGGCTACCTGGGGCCCATCGGCCTTCAGAAACCCGTGAAGGTGGTGGCCGACCGCGAGGTGGCGGTGATGGCCGACTGGATCTGCGGCGCCAATGCCGAGGACTTTCACTACACCGGCGTGAACTGGGGTCGCGACCTGCCCGAGCCCGACCTGGTGGCCGACATCCGCAACGTGGTCGAGGGCGACCTCTCTCCCGATGGCCAGGGCCCCCTGGCCATCGAGCGCGGCATCGAGGTGGGCCATGTGTTCTACCTGGGCACCAAGTACTCCCGGGCCATGAACGCCACCTTCCTGGACGAGAACGGCAAGCCGCAGTTCATGGAGATGGGCTGCTACGGCATCGGCATCACCCGCCTGCCGGCTGCCGCCATCGAACAGAACCACGACGAGCGCGGGATCATCTGGCCGGACGCGATCGCGCCCTTCACCGTGGTGGTGTGCCCGATCGGCATGGACCGCAGCGAGGCGGTGAAGGCCGCAGCCCAGAAGCTGCACGACGACCTCGCGGCGCTGGGCATCGACGTGATGCTCGATGACCGCGGCGAGCGCCCCGGCGCGATGTTCGCCGACTGGGAGCTGATCGGCGTGCCGCACCGCGTGGTGATCTCCGACCGCGGCCTGAAGGAAGGCCAGGTCGAATACC
>CAZUKC010000271.1:0-1980 GCA_964620375.1 uncultured Ramlibacter sp.
CCACTGCGGGCACCGGCCACTTCTACACCACCAGCAAGAACAAGAAGACGATGCCCGAGAAGATGTCGATCATGAAGTTCGACCCGAAGGCGCGCAAACACGTCGAGTACAAGGAAATCAAGCTGAAGTGATTCGGCCTGATGCCCCAAGAAAAAGCCCCGCACTGCGGGGCTTTTTCTTGGGCGGCCTGGCGAGGCCGCGCGTCAGGCGTGCGCCGCGCGCAGGCGCTGGGAAAAGGCCTGCAGGCGTGCGATGCCGCTGTCTTCGGCGCGGCGGCACCAGGCGGCCAGGTCATGGGCCAGCTGCTCGCGGGACACCGAGGTGTTGAGCCACATCTGACGCAGCTCTTCGCGCATGGTGAGCATCTTGTCCAGGGCAGGCGAGGCGGCACGGGCCTGGTCGACCTGGCTGCGGGCCGAGGCCGGGACCCGGTCATCGTCGCGATGCAGCCAGCGGCGCGCCGCCTGGAGGATGGACAGGTCCTGGCCACGGGCCTTGAGCACCGAGATCTCGTCCGAGCAGGCGCGGCGCATCTCGCGGGCGTAGCGGGCCATGACCTCGTAGCGGTTGGCGATGACGGCCTCGAGCGTCTTCTCGTCGGCCACGGGGCGCACGTCGCCCAGTTGCAGCTTGGGCGGCACCTTCTTGACCTTGGCCCAGCCGATGGCCTGCAGGGCGCGGATGTAGAACCAGCCCACGTCGAACTCGTAGCGCTTGACGGAGAACTTCGCCGAGGTGGGGTAGGTGTGGTGGTTGTTGTGAAGTTCCTCGCCGCCGATGATCAGGCCCCAGGGCGAGATGTTGGTGCTGGCGTCGGGCGCTTCGAAATTACGGTAACCCCAGTAGTGGCCGATGCCGTTGATGATGCCGGCGGCGGTGACAGGGATCCAGAGCATCTGCACGGCCCACACGGTGGCGCCCAGGGCGCCGAACAGGGCCACGTCGATGATCAGCATCAGGCCCACGCCTTGCCAGCTGAAACGGGAATAGAGATTGCGCTCGATCCAGTCGTCCGGGGTGCTGTGACCGAACTTGGCCAGGGTCTCCTTGTTCTTGGCCTCGGCCCGATAAAGTTCCGCGCCCTGCCAGAAGACGGTGTCGATGCCGCGGGTCTGGGGGCTGTGCGGGTCATCGGCGGTCTCGCACTTGGCGTGGTGCTTGCGATGGATGGCGACCCACTCCTTGGTGACCATGCCGGTGGTGAGCCACAGCCAAAAGCGGAAGAAATGCGAGGGAACCGGCCCGAGGTCCATCGAACGGTGCGCCTGGGTGCGGTGCAGGAAGATGGTGACCGAGGCAATGGTGATGTGGGTCACCACCAGGGTGAAGATCACCACCTGCCACCAGGACAGGCGCCACAGGCCGTTCGCGAGGAAGTCAATCGCCGCGTCGAGGACGGCCCAATCAGGGTGCAGCATAGGCAAAGGGGATGAAATCCAAAGTGGAATAGAGCGATTCTACGGCCGAGGGTTCCCGGCAAGCCCAGCAAATGAGCCCTTTTTGACTCTTCTCAGGCTATTTGGGATCAAACCCGCACCCAGGCCGCGGCAAAAAAGCCGTCTGTCGCATGCCGGTGGGGCCATAGGCGCAGGTAATCGCCGCTGCACAGGGCTGCGGTGTCGGCCAGTTTCAGGGGGGCCAGGGCCTCGGCGGCGGGCAGCACCCTCCAGCCGCTTTCCTGCTCGCCAAAGGCCTGGGCCACCCCTTCGTTCTCCTCGCGCAACAGGCTGCAGGTGGCGTAGACCAGGCGACCTCCGGGCTTGAGCAGGCGGGCGGCGCTGCGCAGGATGGCCAGTTGCTTGACGGTCATCTCGCGCACCCCGTCCGGGGTCTGTCGCCATTTCAGGTCGGGGTTGCGCCGCAGCGTGCCCAGGCCCGAACACGGGGCATCGACCAGCACCCGGGCAATCTTGCCGGCCAGGCGTTTGATGCGGTCGTCGCGCTCGTGGGCGATGGCGGCCGGATGCACGTTGGACAGAC
>CAZUKC010000272.1:0-1945 GCA_964620375.1 uncultured Ramlibacter sp.
ATGTCCTGCACGCTGTTGCCCGCTGAGGCGCGCGCGCCAAAGCCTGGCCCGCCGATGTAGACAGCGTCCGCGCCGTGGTTCACGGCTTGGATGCCGATGTCGGCGTCGCGCGCGGGGGCGAGCAGTTCAAGCTGGTGGGGGGCGAGCATGGACCGAGATTATCCCGCGGCAGGACGGGCATGAAAAAGGCGGCCCGCAGGCCGCCTGGCATGGGGTCGTGAGGGGGCTTATTCCACCTTCGCTTTGGTGCGAAGTTCGTCCTGGAACTTTGACAGGCGCTCCTGCTGCATCTGCTGCTGGATCTGACCCTTGACCTCTTCGAACTTGGGCAGCTGGGCGTCTCGTACATCGTCCAGCCGGATCACGTGAAAGCCGAACTGGGTCTTGACCGGAGCCTGGGTGGTCTGACCCTTGGCCAGCTTGACCATGGCCTCGGAGAACTCCGGCACATAGCTCTTGGCATTGGCCCAGTCGAGATCGCCGCCATTGGCGCCAGAGCCCGGGTCCTTGGACTGCTTCTTGGCGAGGTCCTCGAACTTCGCGCCCTTCTTCAGGTTGGCGATGATGGCCTTGGCCTCGTCCTCCTTGGCCACCAGGATGTGCCGCGCGCGGTACTCCTTGCCGGCGTTGGCCGCGACGAACTTGTCGTATTCGGCCTTGGCGTCGGCGTCGGTGACGGGATTCTTTTCCTGGAAGTCGGCGAACAGCGCGCGGATCAGGATGGTCTGGCGGGCCAGTTCCAGCTGGTTGCGGTAGTCGTCGCTGCCGTCCAGGCCACGCTTGGAGGCTTCCTGCATGAAGATCTCGCGGGCGATGACTTCATCCTTGATCTGGGCGGTCAGCTCGGGGGTGATGGGGCGGCCACTCTTGGCCACCTGGGCGGCGAGGGCGTCGGCGCGGGTCTTGGGGACCGGCTTGCCGTTGACGATGGCGATGTTCTGGGCCAGGGCCGGCAAGGCGGCGCCGAGCGCGATGGCGGCGACAGCGGCAACGAGGTGCTTTTTCATGGGGACAGGTTCCTAACGAATCCGCGGATTCCGCGCACAGAGGGGGGTCAGACGATCTCGATGGCCAGGGCGTGCAGACCGCGCTGGATGAAATCGTGCAGCGCATCATACACAAGGCGATGCTGGGCGACGCGACGCTGGCCGGCGAAGGCGGGCGAGGCAATCCGCACCCGGAAATGCGTGCCCGAGCCGGTGCCGTCCGCCCCCGCATGGCCGGCGTGGGCGGCGCTTTCGTCGGTCACTTCCAGGTGGGTCGGCGACAGCACCTGCGCCAGCCGGGCGTGCAGGGCCTGCGCGGTGATGCCGGTGCCCGGCGCCGCGCTCATGCCGACGGCTTGCCCGGGTCGGCGGCGTCTGCCGCCTCCTCGGGCTTCATGTAGCGCGCCAGGTACAGGCCCTGGGCCAGCACGAACACGAGCATCAGCCCGATACCGCCAAACAGCTTGAAGTTCACCCAGGTGTCGGTGTCGTAGGTGTAGGCCACCCACAGGTTGATGGCGCCCATGGCGACGAAGAAGCCGCACCAGCTCCAGTTCATGACGCGCCAGCCCGCCTCGTGCAGGGCGACCTGCCCGCCCAGGAGGGACTTCAGGAAGTTGCGCCCGAAGAACAGCGGACCCGCCAGCAGCGCGCCGCCCATGAGCCAATAGAGCACGGTGGGCTTCCACTTGATGAAGGTCTCGCTGTGGGCCAGCAGGGTGGCCCCGCCGAAGACGACGATCACGCCCAGGCTGAGCCACTGCATGGCCTCGATGCGCCCGGTACGCCAGCGGATCCAGGCGATCTGGGCGATGGTGGCGACGATGGCCACCGCGGTGGCCACGTAGATGTCCGCCACCTTGAAGGCGACGAAGAACAGGATGATGGGAAAGAAATCGATCAGGAGCTTCATGCGTCGGGCCGTCCTAGGCTTCGGATGTCGGAGTGAATTCGAGCGA
>CAZUKC010000273.1:0-1932 GCA_964620375.1 uncultured Ramlibacter sp.
GCACCTTGCCCTCGCGCGCCATCACCGCCATGGTGGTCTCGGCGTCGAACATCACGTCCACCTGGCCGCTCACGATGTCCGTGCGTGCGCCGGAACTGCCCTTGTACGGCACGTGGGTCATGTCGATGCCGGCCATGAACTTGAACAGCTCGCCGGCCATGTGATAGGGCGTGCCATTGCCCGACGAGGCGTAATTGAGCTTGCCGGGTTTGGACTTGGCCAGCGCGATCAGCTCGCCCACGTTCTTGACCGGGACGGACGGGTGCGTCACCAGCAACAGCGCGGAGTAATTCACCGGCGCGATGCCCACGAAATCCTTCAACAGGCCATAGGGCTTGTTCGAGATCAGGGACTCGTTGACGGTGTGCGTGTTGGACATCATCAGCAGCGTATAGCCGTCTGCCGGGGACTTGGCCACGACGTCGGTGCCGATGATGGAACCGGCCCCAGGCCGGTTCTCGACCACGAAGGACTGCTTGAACTCCTCGCCCAGGCGCTGCGCGATGAAACGCGCGTAGTTGTCGGCGGGACCGCCTGCGGCGAAGGGCACGACGATGCGCACCGGCCGGTTCGGGTAGCCCTGGGCCTGAACGGCGCCAGCCGCCAGGCACAGGATCAGTGTCAGCAGGCGCAGGATTCGGGGGAACGTGTTCATGGCGGGGCCTTTCCTAGATCGTCACTGCAACTTGCCGATACGCACCACCAGGGCGCTCATGTCCTTCGCATCGGCCTGGATGAAGCGCTCGAAATCCGGCGCGTCCTGGTACAGGAAAGACGTCCCCGCCGCCGCCAGCGCCGCGACGGCGCGTGCGTCCTGCGCCGCGAAGCGGGCCGCCTCGCGCAGCGCCTGCACCACCTCCGGCGGCGTTCCCGCCGGCACGAACAGGCCTGACCACTGCGAATACTGGATGGGGACCCGCAGCTCCTTCAGGCTCGGGACGTCGGGCAGGCTGGCCAGACGCCCCTCCCCCCAGTGCGCCAGGGCGCGCAGGCGGCCCGACGCGATGTGCTGCACCACGCTGGCCGGCCCGGTCGAGAGGGCATCCACCTGACCGGCCAGCAGGCCGATCACCGCCGGACCCGCGCCGGTATAGGGCACATGCAGCATGAAGGTATTGGTCGCAGCCTTGAGCTGCTCCATCGGAACGTGCATCGTCCCGTAGTTGCCGGACGACCCGAAGGAGGTACGCCCCGGGTTCGCCCGGTTGTAGGCGATGTAGTCGGCATAAGTCTTCCAGGGGCTGTCGGCGCGCACCACCAGCACCGTCGGGTCGGCGGTGAAGCGCGCGATCGGCTTGAGCTGGTTGACCTGGAACATGGGCGGACGCTGCAGCACCTTGTCCGCCTCGGGCAACACCACCAGCGACGACAGCGCCATCAGCACCGTGTAGCCGTCGGGCCGGGCCTTGGCCACGTGCGCCATGCCGATGCCGCCGCCCGCGCCCCCGCGGTTCTCGATCACGATGCTCTGACGCAGGTGCCGCGACATCGCCTCGGCCACCGGCCGTCCCACCGTGTCGGCCACGCCGCCGGGGGGGAAGGGCACGACCATGGTGATCGGCTTGTTGGGATAGTCCTGGGCACTCGCACCCACGCTGGCCAGCGCCAGGGCCGCAGGCACTGCAAGGGCCGATCGGAGTAGCTGTCGTTTTTTCATGTCGTGTCTCCTGGTTTCAGACAAACCGGTTCTGGATCTCGCCGATGCCATCGATCTCGATGCGGATCACGTCACCCGAGGCGATGTAGCGCGGCGGGTTCAGGCCCATGCCCACGCCCGCCGGCGTGCCGGTGGCGATGATGTCGCCCGGGTACAGCGTGATCCCGCGCGAGATCGTCTCGATCAGCGTGGGGATGTCGAAGATCATGTTCTCGGTCGGGCCGTCCTGGCGCAGCTCGCCGTTGACCCAGCACCGCACGCGCGTGCGGCGCCCG
>CAZUKC010000274.1:0-1919 GCA_964620375.1 uncultured Ramlibacter sp.
CAGCGCCCCTCCTGGAACTACCGCAGCGAAGACGGCGGCGGGATCATCCTGGACATGATCTGCCACTGGCGCTATGTGCTGGACAACCTGTTTGGCGAGGTGCAGTCCATCAGCTGCCTGGGCGCCACCCACATCCCCCAGCGCTGGGACGAATCGGGCAAGCCCTACACCGCCACCGCCGACGACGCCGCCTATGCCACGCTGGAACTCAAGGGCCACCAGGGCGAGCGCGTGATCGCGCAGGTCAATAGCTCCTGGACCACGCGCGTGCGCCGCGACGACCTCGTCACCTTCCATGTGGACGGCACGCACGGCTCCGCGGTCGCGGGCCTGAGCGACTGCCGTGCCCAGAGCCGCGTCAACACCCCGCGCCCGGTGTGGAACCCCGACGTGCGCCAGACCATGAACTTCTTCGAGCAATGGCAGGAGGTGCCCGACACCCAGGTCTACGACAACGGCTTCAAGATCCAGTGGGAGCACTTCATCCGCCACGTGGCCGAAGACGCCCCCTACCGCTGGACCCTGCCTGAAGGGGCCAAGGGCGTACAGCTGGTCGAGGCGGCGCTGCAAAGCTGGAAAGAGCGGCGCTGGATCGACGTGCCCGCTATCAAGCTTTAAGGGGCACACCATGACACGCCTTACGCTGGTCAACGACCAGGGGCAGCTCGCTCCCTATACCCTGCAAGGCAAGGTGCTGCCCCCGCCGCCCAAGGGCCTGGCCTTCAACCGGATCGCCTACTCGGCCGCCCACGTGGTGGCTGACCCGCGCGCCGCCATTGACCCCTGGCTGCAATGCGCGATCGACTGGGACGCCACCGTGGCCTACCGCCAGCGCCTGTGGTCGCTGGGCCTGGGTGTGGCCGAGGCCATGGATACCGCGCAACGGGGCATGGGCCTGGACTGGCCGACCTCACTGGAATTGATCCGCTGCTCGTTGGACGCCGCGAAGTCGACGCCTGGCGCGCGCATCGCCAGCGGCTGCGGTACCGACCACCTAGACATCGATTCGGTGCGCTCGGTCGACGACGTGATCCGAGGCTATGAGGAGCAGATGGCCGCCATCGAGGCCCTGGGCGGACGCCTGATCCTCATGGCCAGTCGCGCCCTGGCGCGCATTGCCCAATCGCCAGCCGACTACGAGAAGGTCTACGACCGCGTGCTGCGCCAAGCGCGCCACCCCGTCATCATTCACTGGCTCGGCGACATGTTCGACCCGGCCCTGGCTGGCTACTGGGGTGCGCGCGACGCGGACCGGGCGATGGACACAGCGGTGGGCATCATCCAGGCGCACGCGTCCAAAGTAGACGGCGTGAAGATCTCGCTCCTGGACAAGGACAAGGAGATCGCGATGCGCCGGCGCCTGCCCGCGGGCGTGCGCATGTACACCGGCGACGACTTCAACTACGCCGAACTGATCGAGGGCGACGGCGCGGGCACCGAAGAAGTCCACGGCAAGAGCGACGCGCTCCTGGGCATCTTCGATGCCATCGCCCCCGCAGCCAGCGCTGCGCTGGCCGCCCTGGCGCAGGGCGATACCCGCAAGTTCCACGACATCCTGGGGCCCACTGTGCCGCTCTCGCGGCACATCTTTCGGGCACCGACACGCTTTTACAAGACTGGCGTGGTCTTCATGGCCTGGCTCAATGGGCACCAGAGCCACTTCAGCATGGTGGGCGGCCAGCACAGCACCCGCAGCCTGCCGCACCTGTGCGAAATCTTCCGCCTGGCGGACCAGGCGCACCTGCTGGAACAACCCGAGATCGCCGTGCGCCGCATGCAGACCCTGCTGTCGGTACACGGTGTGACCTGACCCCGGAGCCGGCGCGCCATGCGTGACTTTTCCCAGGACACCCGGTGGCTGTCCATCAACACCGCCACGGTGCGCAAGCAGTGGACGCTGGACCAGATCATCGAGGGCT
>CAZUKC010000275.1:0-1908 GCA_964620375.1 uncultured Ramlibacter sp.
AGGACGCCGAGGACATCAAGGTCGACAGCGGCTGTGCCAAGCAGTTGCTGGCCGACCCCGACGACCAGGTCGAGACCCCGGGCCTGGGCGACCGCGGCCCGCGCACCATCTCGCGGCAGGCGTTGGCGGGCGTGATCGAGCCGCGGGTGGACGAGATCTACCAGCTGGTGCGGCAGGTGATCCGCGAATCTGGCTACGAGGAGGTGCTCAGCTCGGGCATCGTGATCACGGGCGGCACCGCGGTCATGCCCGGGATGGTCGAACTGGGCGAGGACATCTTCCTCAAGCCCGTGCGCCGGGGCATTCCCAAGTACACGGGTGCGCTCTCGGACATGGTGGCCCAACCCCGCTCGGCGACCGTCATGGGCCTGCTCGAAGAAGCCCGTCTGGCCCGCGTGCGCGGGCTGAAGGTGGCCCAGAAGAACGGCTCGGTGAAGACGGCCTTCAGCCGCTTCAAGGACCTGATCGTGAGGAACTTCTGATGCAAGGCGCCAAGCTCTGGCTCGCCCGTGGCAGCCCGCCGGCGTACCGCCGTGGTCGAAGTTGTTCGACCGCGCCGCCGGCCAGCGGATAAGGCCCGAACGCAGAACAAGTAAATGGACAGATCAATACAGGCAACTGCAGTTTTCGCATCAAGGAGTTAGACATGACCATCGAAATGATCGAAGTCGAAGAGTTCAACATGGGCACCCAGATCAAGGTGATCGGCGTGGGCGGCGGTGGCGGCAACGCCGTCGAGCACATGATCGAGCGCCAGGTCCAGGGCGTCGAGTTCATCTGCGCCAACACCGACGCCCAGGCCCTGCAGCGCACGGCGGCTCACAAGACGATCCAGCTCGGTCACAGTGGTCTGGGTGCCGGCAGCAAGCCGGACAAGGGCCGCGAAGCGGCCGAAATGGCGGTCGAGGACATCCGCGCCGCCATCGAAGGCGCGCACATGCTGTTCATCACCGCCGGCATGGGCGGTGGCACTGGCACTGGCGCAGCACCCGTGATCGCGCGCATCGCCAAGGACATGGGCATCCTCACCGTGGGTGTGGTCACCAAGCCCTTCGACTGGGAAGGCGGTCGTCGCATGACCAATGCCGACGCCGGCCTGGCCGAACTCGAGGCCAACGTCGACTCGCTGATCGTGGTCCTGAACGAAAAGCTGCAGGAGGTCCTGGGCGACGACATCACCCAGGACGAGGCCTTCGCCCATGCCAACGACGTCCTGAAGAACGCGGTGGGCGGTATCGCCGAGATCATCAACGTCCCGGGCCACGTCAACGTGGACTTCGAAGACGTGCGCACCGTGATGGGTGAGCCGGGCAAGGCCATGATGGGAACCGCCGTGGCCCAGGGCCCAGACCGCGCCCGCATCGCCGCCGAACAGGCCGTGGCCTGCCCGCTGCTGGAGGGCATCGACCTGTCCGGCGCGCGTGGCGTGCTGGTGCTGATCACCGCGGCCAAGGGCAGCCTCAAGCTGTCCGAGTCCAAGCTGGCGATGAACACCATCCGTGCCTACGCCTCGGCCGACGCCCACGTGATCTACGGCACCGCTTACGACGACAACCTGGGCGACCAGGTACGCGTGACCGTGGTCGCCACCGGCCTGTCCCGCCAGGGTCAGCGCCGCTCCACGCCGATGCTGGAGGTGGTGGTGCGCACCGGTACCGACAACGCGCCGATCGGCCTGTCGAGCGCGCCGACCTCGATCCCGACCCTGGGCAGCGTGGTCGCCTCGGCGCCCGCCAACATCGCTGGCCTGCCCCCGGTGGCCACCCCCGCCATCGGCACTTCGGCCGACCTGAACGTGCCCAGCGTGTGGCGGACCAACCGCACCCAGGCCGCAGCCAAGGTCGACGCGCTGTCCTCGGGCGGCATGGAGGACTACGAGATCCCCGCCTTCCTGCGACGCCAGGCCGA
>CAZUKC010000276.1:0-1895 GCA_964620375.1 uncultured Ramlibacter sp.
TCGTCACCGTGGCCCTGCCCCGCGTGCGCGACTTCCGCGGCATCTCCGGGCGCGCTTTTGACGGCCGTGGCAACTACAACATCGGCGTCAAAGAACAGATCATCTTCCCCGAGATCGAGTACGACAAGGTGGATGCGCTGCGTGGCCTGAACATCAGCATCACCACCACGGCCAAGAACGACGAAGAGTGCAAGGCCCTCCTCGCCGGCTTCCGTTTCCCGTTCAAGAATTGAAGGTACATCGTGGCTAAAGTAGCTTTGATCGAGCGCGAGCTCAAGCGAGACAAACTGGTTGCCAAGTACGCGAAGAAACACGCGGAACTCAAGGCCATCGCCGGCGATGTCAAGAAGTCCGAGGAAGAGCGCGCCGCCGCTCGCCTGGCCCTGCAAAAACTGCCCCGCAACGCCAACCCGACCCGCCAGCGCAATCGCTGCGAGATCACCGGCCGTCCGCGCGGCACCTTCCGCCAGTTCGGTCTGGCCCGCAGCAAGATCCGTGAGATGGCCTTCGCAGGCGACATCCCTGGCGTGATCAAGGCCAGCTGGTAAGACAGGCAGGAGAGAACAACATGAGCATGAGTGATCCCATTGCCGACCTGCTGACCCGCATCCGCAACGCGCAGATGGTGGCCAAGCCCACGGTGAGCGTGCCCTCTTCCAAGGTGAAGGTGGCCATTGCCCAGGTGCTGAAGGACGAGGGTTATATCGACGGCTTCCAGGTCAAGACCGAAGCCGGCAAGTCCGAACTCGAGATTTCGCTGAAGTACTACGCCGGCCGCCCGGTGATCGAGCGCATCGAGCGCGTGAGCCGTCCCGGCCTGCGCGTGTACAAGGGCCGCGACGCCATCCCCCAGGTCATGAACGGCCTGGGCGTGGCCATCGTCACCACCCCGAAAGGCGTGATGACCGATCGCAAGGCGCGCGCCACCGGCGTGGGCGGCGAAGTGCTGTGCTACGTCGCCTAAGGGAAGGAAACGAACAATGTCCCGCGTAGGAAAAATGCCGGTCGCCGTCCCCCAGGGTGTGGACGTTTCGATCAAAGAAGACCAGATCAGCGTGAAAGGCGCCGGCGGCCAGCTGTCGCTCGCCCAGAACGCACTGGTCAAGGTGGCCAACGAAGGCGGCAAGCTGACCTTCATCCCGGCCAACGATTCGCGTGAAGCCAATGCCATGAGCGGCACCATGCGCCAACTGGTGAACAACATGGTCGTCGGCGTGACCAAGGGCTTCGAGAAGAAGCTGTCCCTGGTCGGCGTGGGCTTCAAGGCCCAGGCCACCGGCACCAAGCTGAACCTGTCGGTGGGCTTCTCGCACGCCGTCAACAAGGACATGCCTGCGGGCATCAAGGTCGCCACGCCCGGCCCCACCGAGATCGTGATCTCGGGTGCGGACCGTCAGCGCGTCGGCCAGGTCGCCGCCGAGATCCGTGCCATTCGTCCTCCCGAGCCCTACAAGGGCAAGGGCATCCGCTACGTGGACGAAAAGATCACGATCAAAGAGACCAAGAAGAAGTAAGGGGCCGCACGATGTTGACCAAAAAAGAGCAGCGCCTGCGTCGCGCCCGCCAGACCCGGATCCGCATTGCCACGCAAGGCGTTGCGCGTCTGACCGTCAATCGCACCAACCTGCACATCTACGCCAGCGTCATCTCCGAAGATGGCACCAAGGTCCTGGCTTGCGCCTCGACGGCTCAGGCCGACGTGCGCAAATCGCTCGGCGCCTCCGGCAAGGGTGGCAACACCGCTGCCGCGCAGATCATCGGCAAGATGATCGCCGAGAAAGCCAAAGCCGCCGGCATCGAGAAGGTCGCTTTCGACCGCTCGGGCTTCGCCTATCACGGTCGCGTCAAGGCGCTGGCCGATGCCGCCCGTGAAGCGGGCCTGCAGTTCTAACGCA
>CAZUKC010000277.1:0-1885 GCA_964620375.1 uncultured Ramlibacter sp.
AGTTGTGGTTGCCGCCGAAGGTGTGGTTCCAGGGCAGCCAGTCCACCAGCACCAGGGGCTCCTGGGCCAGCACCGGCATGGACGCCGTCATCTGCTCCTGGTTGGCACACCACATACGCTGGGTGTTGATCACCGCCTTGGGCATCTTGGTCGAGCCGCTCGTGAAAAGGAACTTCGCGATGGTGTCCGGGCCGGTGGCCTGCATGGCGCGGTCCACCGCGTCGGTGGCGGGCGTGGCGGCAAGTTCGGCAAAGGTCGTGGTCTTGCGGCCCTCGAGGCTCCCGGAGCCCAAGGCCACCTCGGTGTCGGCACCGACTGCAGCGGTGATGGCCTTCCCGTAGCGGGCCGCGTCGGCGGCATAGACCAGTCCCGGCGTGACGGTCTGGAGCACGTGGCGCAGCTTGCCGTAGTCCTGGCTCACCAGCGAATACGGCGGCGACACCGGCACGAAGGGCACGCCGGCGACCAGACAGCCCAGCGCGATCTGCGCATGCTCCAGGTCGTTCTCGGAGAGGATGGCGACGGGCCGCTCCTGCGACAGGCCGCGGTCGATCAGGGCCTGCGCGATGCTGCGCGCACGGGCCCAGGCCTGCGCATAGGTCAGGCGGATCCAGTCACCCGTGCGCCCGTCGGCCAGCTTCTCGCGACGGGCCATGAAGGTCTGGTCTGGCTTGACCCGAGCCCAGTGCTGCAGGCGGTCGCTCAGGCGATCCGCGTACGCGGGCAGTTCGTTTTCGGCTCGCAGGTACTGCACGCCGTTCTGGCCGTCACGCAGGACGACGCGGGTGACACCGAAGGTCAGGGCGCGGAACTTGGGGCTGCTCACGGGCGTCTCCTGTTCAGGCCTTGCGCACCTTGGCGGCGCGGCCCTCCAGGAACGCGCGCACGCGCTCCTTGGCCTCGGGCGCGCTCTGCGCGATGGCGGCCATCAGCGCCTCGGTCATGAAGCCCTGGTCCGCCGGCTGCTCGGCGATCCGGGGCAAGGCGTGCATCAGGGCGTAGTTGGTCATGGGCGCGTTCTGGGCGATCTGCCGGGCCAGCTCCATGGCCTTGGTGAAGGCCTGGCCTGTGGGCACGAGGTACTGCGCCAGGCCGATGCGCTCGCCGTCCTGCGCGTTGTAGACACGGCCGGTGAGCATCATGTCGGTCATGCGGGCCACGCCGATCAGGCGGGGGATGCGCACCGCACCGCCACCACCCACGAAGATGCCGCGCGAGCCCTCGGGCAGCGCGTAGAAGGTGGTCTCGTCGGCCACGCGGATGTGGCAGGCGCTGGCCAGTTCCAGACCGCCGCCCACGACCGCGCCGTGCAGCGACGCGATCACCGGCACCGGGCCGTACTGCACGCGCTCGAGTGCCGCATGCCACATGCGCGAGTGGTGCACGCCCTGGGCGGCATCGCGCTCGCTCAGTTCGGACAGGTCCAGGCCGGCGCAGAAGTGGTCGCCCTCGCCGTCGACCACGGCGGCCCGCACGGTGTCGGGCAGCTCCTCGAATAGACGGCGCAAAGACAGCACCAGCCCGTCATTCAGGGCGTTGCGCTTGGCGGGGCGGGTCATGCGGATCACCGCGATTTCGCGCGCGTCACCCTGGAGTTCGAAATGGAGGTCTTGGTAGCTCATGCCGTCGTTCCTTTGGCACCGATTATGGTTATGCAGAATAACCAAATCAACGCTGATGACTCGCCTCCAGGTCAGGGTTTACCCGCGGGAGGGGGATGGGCTGTTGCTGAAGCACGGAACCGCCCCGAGCGGTATCCCAAGTGGGATCCGCCGCATGAAAAAGCCTCCGAAAGTAAGCAATCGCAAACTCGGGAGGCCTCTTGAATACTGGTGCCGGTTGTCGGAATCGAACTGACGACCTACCGCTTACAAGGCGGGTGCTC
>CAZUKC010000278.1:0-1853 GCA_964620375.1 uncultured Ramlibacter sp.
CACCGCATCACCAGCGTGCTGGTGGTCGATGCCGACGCCCGCCTGTGCGGCGCCGTCAACAGCAACGACCTGATGCGCGCCAAGGTCATCTGACCCTGCCGATGGCCCCCGTCCTGACCTTTGACCCCGAACGCCTGCTGGCGGCCCAGGGCATACGCGTGGCCTTCTTCGACGTCGACGGCGTCTTCACCGACGGCGGCCTGTACCTCACGGAGGCTGGCGAAACGCTCAAGCGTTTTCACATCCTGGACGGCCTGGGCATCAAGCTGCTGCAGCGCGGGGGCATCACCCCGGTGGTGATCACCGGCCGCGATTCCGCGCCCCTGCGCGCCCGCATGGCGGCGCTGGGCATCACCCATGTGCACTACGGCACCGAAGACAAGGCCCCCGCCGCCGAACGTACTCTGGCCGAACTGGGCCTGGGCTGGCACGAGGCCGCAGCCATCGGCGACGACTGGCCCGACCTGCCGGTGCTGCGACGCTGCGCTTTCCCCGCCGCGCCGGCCCAGGCGCACCCCGAGGTACGCGCCGTCGCGCGCCATGTCACCCAGGCCGCGGGCGGCCACGGGGCGGTGCGTGAGTTCTGCGACCTGCTGCTGGTGGCCAGCGGGCGCTACGCGCAGCTGCTGGAGCGATACGCTTGAGCGCCGCGGTGGCCGTGTGGGGCCAGGCCTGGCGCGGCCTGCGCCGAGGCTGGGACCAGCTGACGGTGTACCTGCCGGTGATCCTCATGGGCATCGTCGCCCTGGCCACCTACCTGCTGGCCCGCAACACGCCGGTCTTCCTGCAGGTCGACACCCCCCGCGCCGTCACCCACGAACCCGACTACTTCCTGCGCGACTTCACCGTACGCAGTTTCGACACCAACGGTCGCCTCAAGAGCGAAGTCTCCGGCACCGAAGGCCGTCACTACCCCGACACCGACACCCTGGAGATCGACGAGCCGCGTGTGCGCACCTTCAACTTGCGCGGCCAGGTCACCACCGCCACCGCGCGGCGCGCCCTCTCCAACGGCGACGGCTCCGAGGTACAGCTGTTCGGCGATGCCGTCGTCACCCGGCAGCCCGGGGTGGGCCCCAACGGCCAGCGCCAGCCGCGCATCGAGGTGCGCGGCGAGTTCCTGCATTTCTTCGTCAACACCGAGCAGCTCAAGTCCAACCGGCCTGTCGTTCTGGAGCGCGACGGCGACCGCTTCGCCGGCGACAACCTGGACTACACCAACCTGGACCTGCAGCTGCAACTGACAGGTCGCGTGCGCGGCACGATTGCGCCCAGCGAAAAGCGCTGACCTCACCATGAGCGAAATCCGTCAGCCTGAGCCCCTGGTCTTCATCACCGGCGCCTCCAGCGGCATCGGACAGGCCCTGGCCGAGCGCTACGCGCGCGAGGGCTGGCGCCTGGCCCTGGTTGCACGTCGCGGTGAGGTGCTGCACGACTGGGTGCACGCGCAGGGCCTGGGGCCGGAACGCGCGGGCATCTACGTGGCCGATGTCGCCGACATCGACGCCATCGCTGCCGCCGGCCGCGCCTGCATCGCCACGCAGGGCCTGCCCGACGTCGTCATCGCCAATGCCGGCATCAGCATCGGCATGGACAGCGCGCAGCGCGAGGACCTGGACGTCATGGTGCGCACCTTCGCCACCAACAACGTGGGCGTGGCCGCCACCTTCCATCCTTTCATCGACCCCATGGCACGCCGCGGCCGCGGCACGCTGGTGGGCATCGCCAGCGTTGCCGGTATCCGCGGCATGCCCGGCCACGGCGCCTATTGCGCCAGCAAGGCCGCGGGCATCAGCTCCTGCGAATCCCTGCGCGGCGAATTGCGCCCGCAGGGCGTGAAGGTCGTCGTCCTG
>CAZUKC010000279.1:0-1851 GCA_964620375.1 uncultured Ramlibacter sp.
CCGTGCTGGGTCTGGACGCCTCCGAGCAGGCCTTCCTGGACAAGACCCTGATCGACCTGGACGGCACCGACAACAAGAGCCGCCTGGGCGCCAACGCCACGCTGGCCGTTTCCATGGCCGTGGCCCGTGCCGCCGCCGAGGAATCCGGCCTGCCCCTGTACCGCTACTTCGGCGGCATGGGCGGCATGCAGCTGCCCGTGCCCATGATGAACGTGGTCAATGGCGGCGCGCACGCCAACAACAACCTGGACCTGCAGGAGCTGATGATCATCCCCGTGGGCGCTCCGAGCTTTCGCGAGGCCGTGCGCTATGGCGCTGAGGTGTTCCACGCGCTCAAGAAGATCATCCACGACAAGGGCATGAGCATTGCGGTGGGCGACGAGGGCGGCTTCGCCCCCAACGTCGCCAACCATGAAGCGGCCATCCAGATGATCCTGCAGGCCATCGAGGCCGCGGGCTACAAGCCGGGCGAGCAGATTGCTCTGGGCCTGGACTGCGCCGCCTCCGAGTTCTACAAGGACGGGAAATACCACGTCGAGGCCGAGGGCCTGACCCTGGCCAGCGCCGAGTGGACCGACATCCTGGCGCAGTGGGTGGACAGGTACCCGATCATCAGCATCGAGGACGGCATGGCCGAAGGCGACTGGGACGGCTGGAAGGTCCTGACCGAGCGCCTGGGCCAGAAGGTGCAGCTGGTGGGCGACGACCTGTTCGTCACCAACACCAAGATCCTGAAGGAAGGCATTGAGAAGGACATCGCCAACTCGATCCTGATCAAGATCAACCAGATCGGCACCCTGACCGAGACCTTTGCCGCCATCGAGATGGCCAAGCGCGCCCGCTACACCGCGGTGATCAGCCACCGCTCGGGCGAGACCGAGGACAGCACCATCGCCGATATCGCGGTGGGCACCAACGCCGGCCAGATCAAGACCGGCTCGCTCTCGCGCTCGGACCGCATGGCCAAGTACAACCAATTGCTACGCATCGAGGAAGACCTCGGAGACATCGCGACCTACCCGGGCCGCGCGGCGTTCTACAACATCCGCTGAAGCTGCGTTACAGTCCGCGCAATCCGCCATGTCACCCCGCGTCGTCCCGGCCTGCCTGATCACGCTGCTGCTCGTGCTGCACGCGCAGATATGGTTTGGCCGTGGCAGCGTGTTCAATGTGAGCGAGATGCAACGCAAGCTGCAGGCCCAGAAGGCCGCCAACGTACGCGCCGCCCAGGCCAACGAGCGCCTGGCCTCCGAGGTCCGCGACCTCAAGGAGGGCCTGGAGATGATCGAGGACAAGGCGCGCATGGAGATGGGCATGGTCAAGCCCAACGAGATCTATGTGCAGGTCTCGGCGGTAGCGGCCCCGGCCCGCTAGGGCCATGCCGGCGCGCATCGCCGTGCTCGGTGCGCCCGGCACCGGCAAGAGCACTCTCAGTCTGGAACTGGCCTCGCGTTTGCGCGAGGGCGGACTGCGGGTGCTTGTGCGTGACAGCGAGCAGCCGCCCACCGATGAAGCGCCAGACGCCGACCTCGTGATCGCAGACTGCCCCGACGCACAGTCGTTGGAGCACTTCGAACTGACCTTGTTGATGGGACTGGATCTTCCGGCGGGTGCGAGCGCTATGACCCGGGCGGTCGATGCTCGCCTGCGCGAGACCCTGACACGCAACGGCGTCAGCTGGCGGGTGATCTACGGCCAAGGACCCGAGCGCCTGCAACAGGGCCTGCAGGCGGTGGCCGCCGTCCTACCCTGGGCCTGGTCCGAGACTGCGCGCGAGGAAGATATCGGCCGCTGGTCGCGCCTGCGCGCGAGCTGCGACAAGTGCGGGGACGCGGACTGCGAACATCGTCT
>CAZUKC010000280.1:0-1850 GCA_964620375.1 uncultured Ramlibacter sp.
CGCCGCTGATGGTGAAGCCCTGGTCATACAGCAGGTCGCGGATGCGGCGAATCATGAGCACCTCGTGGTGCTGGTAGTAGCGGCGGTTGCCCCGGCGCTTCATGGGCCGCAGCTGGGTGAATTCCTGCTCCCAGTACCGCAGCACGTGCGGCTTCACGCCACACAGCTCGCTGACCTCACCGATGGTGAAGTAGCGTTTGGCCGGGATGGACGGGAGCGTTTTCTCCATTGAAATCAAGCCGATGCGAACAGGGCCTGCGAGATTACTCGAAGTCGGCCCGCTCGCAAATAACCCAAAGGACTCTGGCTTCAGGAGGTTTCGCCGGTGCCCTGAATCAGTTCCTTGAGCTTGTGGCTCGCGTGGAAGGTGACAACGCGCCGGGCCTGGATCGGGATCGATTCGCCGGTGCGCGGGTTGCGCCCTGGGCGGGGCGCCTTGGTGCGGATCTGGAAGTTGCCGAAGCTGGAGATCTTCACGTCCTGTCCGTCGACCAGGCTGTCGGAGATCAGGTCGAAGAACGCGTCGATCATGTCCTTGGACTCGCGCTTGTTCAGGCCGATCTGCTCGAACAGCAGTTCGGCCAGTTGCGCCTTGGTCAGGGCGGGCGTCTCCAGGCTCTCGACGGTGAAGTCCAGGCTCGAGTCGTCGGCTTCGGGGCGGGTGGCGTCGATCATGCTCAGGCCCTCAGGCGTCCGCCCACATCGCGGCCAACACGGGCAACGACGGCCTGGACGGCGGATTCGATCTCTTCGTCGGTCAGAGTGGCCGAAGGCCGGCCCAGCGTCAGGCGCACCGCCAGGCTCTTTTCGTGGGCCGCGATGCCGGGCACGGCCTGCGCCGGCTTGTACACGTCGAACAGGAAGGCGCCCTGCAGCAGCCCCCCGGTGTCCGCGGCGCGCACCGCTGCCAGCAGGGCGTCGTGGGTCACGGTGTCGGCCACGATCACGGCCAGGTCACGCTCGGCGGGCTGCACGCGCGGCACCGGCTCGAAGTCGGCCAGACGGCGTGCCAGCACCGCCTCCAGGTCCAGCTCGAACAGCATCGGCGCCCCGGGCAGCTCCCAGAGCTGGCGCCAACGTGGGTGCAGCTCGCCCAGCACGCCGATCTGCGCGCCGTCGATCCAGACGCTGGCGCAGCGCCCCGGGTGTAGCGCGGGGTGGGTGGCGGCGCGGTAGTGCGCCTGCACCGGGGCCAGCAGGGCCTGCACATCGCCCTTGAGGTCGAAGAAGTCTGCAGCACCCTGCCCCTTACGGCCCCACTGCAGGCCGTCGGTGTCGCCGAAGGCCAGGCCGGCGACCCGCATCGGCTGGTGCACGCCGCGCACGGTGGTGTCGGTGGTGGCGACCGAGGGATCCCGTAGGAAGACGCGTCCGACCTCGAACACGCGCACGCGTTCGGCCTTGCGGTCCAGGTTGTGACGCAGTACCTGCAGCAGCGATCCCATGAGGGACGAGCGCATGACGCTCATGGGGCTGGCAATCGGATTGAGCAGGCGCACCGGGTCGGTGTTGCCGGCCAGATCACGCTCCCAGGCCTCTTCGACGAAGCTGAAGTTGATGGTCTCCTGGTAGCCCAGGCCCGCCAGCAGTCGGCGCACCGCAAAGCGGCTGCGGCGCGACTCGGTGACGGGGCTGGCCACGATGGGGGCCAGTGGCGGCGTGGTCGGCAGGTTCTGGTAGCCGACGATGCGCACCACCTCCTCGATCAGGTCTTCCTCGATGGCCAGGTCGAAGCGGTGCGGCGGCGGGACTACCGTGAGCCGGTCGCCATCGGTCTGCACCTGCAGGCCCAGGCGGGCCAGGGCCTGTCGGCAGTCGTCGGCAGACAGAGGCATGCCGATCACCTGGGC
>CAZUKC010000281.1:0-1840 GCA_964620375.1 uncultured Ramlibacter sp.
AGCAAAACAGGACGAAGACCTCGTAGAGGTTGCTGACCGGGATGTGGCCGATGTCGGGGCCGAGCTGGTGGCTTTCGTACCAGCGCACCAGGGTGCCGATAAGGGCCATGACCACCGCAGCCCAGGTCAGGCCAGAGCCCAGGCGCTCCATGGTGTCCGCCTGGCCGCGCGCGAACATGCCGACCCAGTAGAAGGCCGTGCTCATGAAGAAGAGCATGCTCATCCAGAGGATGGCGGACTGGCTGGAGAGGAAGTACTTGAGCCAGAAGACGGTGTCGGCGCGGGCCAGGTCGCCCTGGTAGGCGCCGATGGCCAGCAGCGACAGGGCCGCGACGCCGACCGAGAGCGTCTGCAGCGGCCGCCAGAACCATCCCAGCCAGATCGCGCACGGCAGGGTGCCCAGGAGGATGCCTTTTTCGTAGACGTCCATCGAGCCCTGGTAGCGGTAGTAGGCGTAGAGGCCGCCGGCCAGCACGAGGAGGGCGTACACCCAGTCGCGCCAGTTGCGCCGCGCGAGGAAGCCTTCGTTCAGGGTCAGCGTGGTGGTGGCCGTGTTCATGGTGACGTCGGGTCCAGCAGTTGGGTGCGCAGCCGCGCGAACTCGCGGTCGGTGTCCAGGGTCTTGCGGTTGGAGGACAGGGCCAGGGTGGCCTGGCTGCTGCCCGGAGTCTCTGCCTGCGGCGCCAGCCAGACCCACAGGCGGCGCTCGCGCACGTAGAGCATCGCAAAAATGCCGATGATGAGCAATGCGCAGCCCAGGTAGACAATGTTGCGGCCAGGGGCACGCGCCACCTGGAACACGCTGGCCTGGACCTGGGTGAAGTCCTTGAGCTGGAAGGCCATGGGGGCGGGGTAGAGCGCGAGGTCACTCAAAGCCAGCACCGACTGGTTCATGAAGGCGCGGGTGGCGTCCGTGAGCTCCAGGGGCTTCTGGCGGGCGCGTTCGCGGGCGACCTGCGCCACCTCGAAGAGCGCGCCGTTGACGATGCGCACCACTACCTCGCCCGCGCGGGCGCGGTCGGCTTCCGGGATGTTGGCTTCCATGAAATCCGACAGGGCCTGCAGGCCGGAGACGGGCTTGCCGTTCGCGCCGACAGGGGTGCCCACGCCGGCGAAGAGGTCGAGCGCGCGACTCGCGGAGTTGGCCAACTGCTGCGCGAGGTCGGGCCGGGCTGGGTCGGTGGCACGAGCGGCGTAGCGGCGCACGGCCTGGGCGCGTGCGGCGGGATCGGCCAGGGCCTCGCGCAGGCGCAGGAAGCTGTCCAGGGAGCTGTCTTCGTCGGCGGGCAGGCGCAGGTAGCGGAATTCCTCAGAGGGCGTGTCGCGCAGGCCCATGAGGAAGACGGGCACGCCATCGCCCAGGTCGATCGGCTCCATGTAGTTGTGGAACTCGCGGGCCTGGCCGGCGGCGTCGCGCAGCTTGTAGGTGATGCTGGGGCCGACGTTGCGCAGCTCCTTGCGGCTGGCGGTCTTGTGGCCAGCGCCCAGACGCGATTCGATGGCGTCGCGCAGGTCGACCTTGCGTACGTCGGTGGCGCTGGCGCTGCCCACGCCCTTGTCGCCGAAGTTCTCGACGTTGATCACGCGCAGGCCGGTGTATTCCAGCGTCATGGTGTCGGCGTCGGCGCCCTGCCCGCGGGCCAGCGCGGTGGAGCCGCCGATGACGCCCTCGACCTCGAAACGCTTGGCGCCACCCGACAGGGGCACGGCCTGCAGGCGCACGGTGGACCCGCCGTCGTCGAAACTGGACTGGGAGAGCGCGATGCCGCGGTGACGGGCCGGGTGGTTCACCTCGACGCGCTGGGGAATGGCCTGACCGGTCTCGCGGTCGTGGATCACG
>CAZUKC010000282.1:0-1810 GCA_964620375.1 uncultured Ramlibacter sp.
TCGTCCAGGTCGGCGGTCACGTAGTGGGCGGTGGCCCCAATCAGTTTCACGCCGCGGTCATGCGCCTGGTAGTAGGGCTTGGCGCCCTTGAAACTGGGCAGGAAGCTGTGGTGGATGTTGATCGCGCGACCTGCGAGCTTCTGGCACAGGTCGTTGGACAGGATCTGCATGTAGCGGGCCAGCACCACCAGCTCGGCGCCTTCTGATTCGATCACCTCGTAGGCGCGCGCCTCGGCCTGGGCCTTGGTGTCGGCCGTGACCGGCACGTGGTGAAAGGGTACGTTGTAGCTGGCCGCCAGCTGGTAGAACTCGCGGTGGTTGGAGATGATGGCCCGGATGTCCAGCGGCAGCAGGCCGCTTTTCCAGCGAAACAGCAGGTCGTTCAGGCAGTGGCCCTCTTTGCTCACCATCAGCACGGTGCGCATCGGCTGATGGGTGGCGTGGAGTCGCCAGTTCATGCCAAAGGGCTGCGCGAAGGTCGCCAGCTGCAGCTTCAGGTCGTCAAAGGACAGGCGATCGCAGGCGAACTGCACCCGCATGAAAAACAGGCCCGTGTCGTGGTCGTTGTACTGGGCGGCCTCTTCGATGTTGCCCCCGCGTTCCAGCAGGAAGCCCGAAACGGCATGCACGATGCCCGGTCGGTCGGGGCAGGACAGGGTCAGGATGTAGGCGTGGCTCATGAGAGGGGCGATTGTCGCAGCCCTAGCCGGTGGGCGTGGCCCCCCTGGGCATTGCCCCATGAGCGCCGCCGGGCCGCCCCAATGCCTCGCCCCAAGGTGCGAAGGCCCCCTCGGGGGGCAGGACGCCACACGCCTGAGGCCGGGCGGTGCCAAAATGGCCGGTCCGACCTGTGCCGCACAAGGAGAACGCCGTGGCCTACAACGACTTCAACATGGACAACCAGTGGTTGCCCTTCACCCCCAACCGCCATTTCCGCAAGGAACCCCGGGTGTTCGTGGCGGCCGACGGGATGCACTTCACCACCCACGACGGCCGCGACGTGATCGACGGCATCTCCAGCCTCTGGTGCGTGGGCGCGGGCCACAACCGCAAGCCGATCAACGAGGCGATCAAGAAGCAGCTGGACACGCTTGATTACGCCACGGCCTTCCAGGTGTCCAACGACAAGGCCTTCCAGGCCGCCGAGATGATCGCCGCCATGGCGCCGGGCGACCTGAACAAGGTGCTTTTCTGTAACTCCGGCTCCGAGGCGGCGGACACCGCCCTGAAAGTGGCGCTGGCCTACCACCGCTCTCGGGGCGAGGGCCACCGCAATCTCTTCATCGGTCGCGAGCGCGGCTACCACGGCGTGGGCTTTGGCGGCATGAGCGTGGGCGGCATTCCTGCCAACCGCAAGGTCTACGGCACCTCACTGCTGCCCCGGGTCGACCATCTGCGTTTCATCCATGACCCGGTGAACCACGCCTACATCCACAACGCCGAGCCCGAGTGGAAAGAGGACCCCTTGCTGGAACTCGAGCAGCGCATCCTGCCCCTGCATGACCCGAGCAACGTCGCCGCCATCATCGTGGAGCCGGTAGCCGGGAGCGCGGGCTGGTACATCGGGCCCAAGGGCTACCTCAAGCGCCTGCGCGAGATCTGCGACAAGCACGGCATCTTGTTGATCTTCGACGAGGTGATCACCGGCTTTGGTCGCATGGGCACCAACTTCGCCGCCGACTACTTCGGCGTGGTGCCCGACATGCTCAATTTCGCCAAGTGCGTCACGAACGGTGTGATCCCGCTGGGCGGCGTGATCTGCCGCGACAAGCTGTACGACCAGATGATGAAGACC
The DNA here is from genome assembly GCA_964620375.1 of uncultured Ramlibacter sp. Classification (GTDB taxonomy): domain Bacteria; phylum Pseudomonadota; class Gammaproteobacteria; order Burkholderiales; family Burkholderiaceae_C; genus Ramlibacter. The sequence goes on from CAZUKC010000282.1 coordinate 1,796, forward strand.
GACGCGCCCGAGCAC
>CAZUKC010000283.1:0-1795 GCA_964620375.1 uncultured Ramlibacter sp.
CAGATCAGCGCGGCGGAGAAGGACGGCAATCCCATCGCGGGCCAGATTCGTCCGGCCGCGGGCGGCGAGAACGCCTGACGCCGCCCGGTGCGCGGCCTGCGCACCGCTAGACTCCGAAACATGGTCCGATCCGCCGCGCCGCTCCGCGGTCCGCTGTGCGCCCTTGCGCTGGCTGTGGCCGCGTGCGGTCCGGTGCGCGTGGCCGATCCGGTGAAGACGCTGTCCAACCCCGGCGCACTGCCCAGCCAGCACGAGGCGGCGCTGCTGCAGCTGGACCAGGCGCCCCCCAAGGACTACGACAAGACGCTCCGACGCATCCTGTTCGCACCCGGGTTCGTGCAGGCCGTGCGAGAGCAGGCCTTCGACCGGCTCCAGAAGCGCGATCTGGCGGAGCTGAAGGAAGCGCTCAAGCTCTCGCTGCCCAAGCTGGACGCGCTCGCCTGGCGCGAGTGGCTCTGCGACCGGATCGCCAAGGAAGGCTGGACCGACCTCACTCCCACGCTGGTCCGGGCCTGGAGCGTGCCGTTCCCTGGGTGGAAGGACCGCGACGAGGACCGTCCCGAGCGCCGGGCGCTGGTGGCCCTCCACGGTGAAGGGCGGCTGACCGACGTGGTGGCGGACCTGCTGGTGAACGCCGACCCCATCAAGGAGCAGAACCTGCGGCTCCGCTGCTGGGAGCTGCTGCAGCGCCACGGTCAGCGCGACCGGCTGGTGGCGCTGCTCTCGGACACTTCGGTCAAGCCGGACGACGTGCTGCTGTCCAGCCTTCGCCGATGCGCCAAGGAGTTGGGCACGCTGCCCACCACCCGGGAGGAGATCCTCTGGCTGCAGGCGCTGCTGCAGACCTCACAGGCGGCCTTCTGGGCGGAGGCCTGCGCGGCCGTTTCAAAGCTGCCCGCGGACACGCGTGCCGGTCTGGAGATCCGGGAACTGCCCGTGGCCGTGGCAGCCGCGCGATTTCGGCCGGAGCTGCTCTCGCTGGACAACGCGGAGCTGTACCGACGCGTGGAGGCCCGGCGGAGCGCCAAGGGCAGCCGCATCGTGTCGGCGTCGCTGGAGGGGTATCGGAGCGGCCACACCGAGACGCTCTACGCCCAGCGTGACACGCTGCGCTGGGGCGATCTGGCGGCCATGGTGCTGGCCATGGACATCGTGGACGACCCCGCGATCCGCGCCGCGCTCTTCGACCTGGGCGATCGGGACCTGCAGGACCTCAGCACGGAGTACGGCGGCGTGATCACCGTGGAGCGCGACGGCAAGCCCAAGCTCACGGAGTTCAAGCCGCGTGTGGTGGGCAACGACCTGCGCTTCGAGGCGCCGCAGGCGATGTTCGACCTGGGCTACACGGGACTGTTCCACTTCCACATGCACGCGCAGGAGTACGAGAACAGCCGCTACGCCGGGCCGCACGAGGGCGACTTTGGCTACGCGGACAGCACCCGTGCCAACTGCCTGGTCTTCACCTTCGTGCGCAAGCGCGAGCTCAACGTGGACTACTACCGCCACGGTCCGGTGGTGATCGACCTGGGCTGCCTGGCGCGGCCCGGCACGGAAGGCTGACCATGCGCTTCTGGAAGATGCACGGCCTGGGCAACGACTACGTGCACGTGGACGCCCGGGTGGAGCGTGTGATGGACCCGCCCCGGCTCTCGCGCGCGGTGAGTCCGCGCCACACCGGCGTGGGCAGCGACGGCCTGATCCTGCTCGAGGCCCCGTCGGTTCCGGACGCGCACGTGCGCATGCGCATCTTCAACGCCGACGGCAGCGAGGCGCAGATGTGCGGCAACGGCATCCG
>CAZUKC010000284.1:0-1791 GCA_964620375.1 uncultured Ramlibacter sp.
TGGACGTGAAGCCTGGTGCTGTGGACCGGCACCGGGTGTTCTGGCGCTCGCCCGCCGGCGTGTTCGGCGTGAGCATCCCGATCAATGGCCAACCCGCTACGGTCGGCAACGGCAGCACTCTGGGATTTGCGTGCACCTCGCCCGAGCAGGTGCAGGCTTGGCACGCTGCAGGCGTCGCCCATGGAGGCACGACCTGCGAAGACCCGCCAGGCGTCCGCCAGGGGCCGGCAGGACAGCTGTACCTGGCCTATCTGCGCGACCCGGACGGCAACAAGCTTTGCGCGATCTACCGTTACCCCAAGGCCTGAACGCCGCACGCTGAGCGCCCCTCACTGGCCGCCCGACCAGGCGGGCGCTCACGTCACATGTTGCGCCGGTACTGCCCGCCCACCTCGAACAGGGCGTGGGTGATTTGCCCCAGGGAACACACGCGCACCGCGTCCATCAGCACCTCGAACACGTTCGCGTTCTCGATGACGGCGCGCTGCAGCCGCGCCAGCATGGCGGGGGCTGCTTCCGCGTGGCGGGTGTGGAAGTCCTGCAGGCGCTGCAGCTGGCTGCGCTTTTCGTCCTCGGTGGAACGGGCCAGCTCCAGTTTCTCGGGGATGGGGTCGCCCTTGGGGTTGCGGAAGGTGTTCACGCCGATGATGGGAAGCTCGCCGGTGTGTTTGAGCATCTCGTAGTGCATGGACTCGTCCTGGATGCGGCCCCGCTGGTAGCCGGTCTCCATCGCACCCAGCACGCCGCCGCGCTCGGCGATGCGCTCGAATTCGGCCAGCACCGCTTCCTCCACCAGCTCGGTGAGCTCCTCGATGATGAAGGCGCCCTGGCTGGGGTTCTCGTTCTTGGCCAGTCCCCATTCGCGGTTGATGATCAGCTGGATGGCCATGGCGCGGCGCACGCTGTCCTCGGTGGGCGTGGTGATGGCCTCGTCGAAGGCGTTGGTGTGCAGCGAGTTGCAGTTGTCGTAGATCGCGATCAGCGCCTGCAGCGTGGTGCGGATGTCGTTGAACTGGATCTCCTGCGCGTGCAGGCTGCGCCCCGAGGTCTGGATGTGGTACTTGAGCTTCTGTGAGCGCTCGTTGGCGCCGTACTTCTCCTTCATGGCCACCGCCCAGATGCGGCGCGCGACCCGGCCCATCACGGTGTATTCCGGGTCCATGCCGTTGGAGAAGAAGAAGGAGAGGTTGGGCGCGAAGTCGTCGATGTGCATGCCCCGCGCCAGATAGGCTTCCACGAAGGTGAAGCCGTTGGACAGCGTGAAGGCTAGCTGGCTGATGGGGTTCGCGCCCGCCTCGGCGATGTGGTAGCCCGAGATCGATACCGAGTAGAAGTTGCGCACGTCGTGCTGCACGAAGTACTGGGCGATGTCGCCCATCACCTTCAGGCTGAACTCGGTGGAGAAGATGCAGGTGTTCTGACCCTGGTCCTCTTTGAGGATGTCAGCCTGCACTGTGCCGCGTACGTTGGCCAGCACCCAAGCGCGGACCTGGGCCAGCTCGGCTTCAGTGGGCGCGCGGCCTTCCTTGGCCTGGAGTTCGGCCTTGAACTTCTCGATCCGCTGGTCGATGGCCGTGTTCATGAACATGGCCAGAATGCTGGGCGCGGGCCCGTTGATGGTCATGGACACCGAGGTGGTGGGCGCGCACAGGTCAAAGCCCGAATACAGCACCTTCATGTCGTCCAGGGTGGCCACCGAGACGCCGGAGTTGCCCACCTTGCCGTAGATGTCGGGCCGCTCGTCGGGGTCGTTGCCATAGAGCGTGACCGAGTCGAAGGCGGTGGACAGGC
>CAZUKC010000285.1:0-1772 GCA_964620375.1 uncultured Ramlibacter sp.
GCACCATCACGTCCAGCAGGTGCGACACCGGCGCGCCCTGGTAGCCGCCGACATACGACACGCCCGACTGCAGCAGGGCCTTGGTGATGGCAAGGATTCCTTCGCCATGGAAAGTCTCGCCCGCGCCCAGGCGCAGCGATTCGATCTCCCGGCTAAATGAAACTTCCACGTCGCGTGTCTCCCGTCGGGGCCTGTAGGGCTGTTGCGACGCGCAGTGTCTGCGCCCTGCAGACATCAATCAATAAAATGAAGCTGCTAAGCAAAATAAGTTCTATGCATATTAATGAGATCGACCTCAACCTGCTTCGCCTCTTCGATGCGGTGTATCGCCATCGCAGCGTGAGCCGCGCCGCGCAGGCCCTTCAGCTCACGCAGCCTGCGGCCAGCCAGGGGCTGACCCGCTTGCGCGCCCTTCTGCACGACCCGCTGTTCACGCGCGCGCCCGGCGGCGTACGCGCGACGCCGCGTGCCGATCGCCTTGCCGAACCGGTGCGCCAGGCGCTGGCGTTGATGGAGGCGGCGGTGGGCGATGCCGACACCTTCGACCCGGCCCAGTCGCGCCGGGTCTTTCACCTTCACATGAGCGACATCGGCGAGAGCCGCTTCATGCCGCCGCTGATGGGGGCGCTGCGCCAGCATGCGCCGGGCGTGCGCATCGAGGCGCGGCCCTGGCCGCGCGAGGACATCGCCGACGGCCTGCACGCGGGCCGCATCGACTTCGCCTTCGGTTTCCTGCCCATGGTCAAAGACACCCGGCAGCTGCGCCTGCTGGACGATCGCTACGTGCTACTCCTACGGCAGGACCACCCCTTTCTGGCGCGCAGGCGCAGCAGCCGCGCCCTGCTGTCCGCCCTGGGCGATCTGGAGTTCGTGGCGGTGCGTACCCACGCCGACACGCGCCGCATCCTGCAGCTGCTGCAGCTGGAGGACCAACTGCGGCTGGTCACCGAGCATTTCCTGGTGCTGCCGTCCATCGTGCAGGAGACGGACCTCGCGGCGCTGGTGCCTCGCAACATCGCCCGCGGCTTCGGCGCGGAGTGCGTGATTCTGGAGCCGGCCTTCCCGGTGCGCGATTTCACCGTGTCCTTGCACTGGAGCCGGCGCTTCGAGGCCGACCCGGCCCATCGCTGGCTGCGCGAGCTGATCGCCCGCGTCTTCTGCAAGGCCTGATCAGCCGAAGGCTTCGGGGCGCAGCGCGCGCAGCACGTTCTCGGGGGTGGCCGGGGCCTGCATAACCACCGGCTGCCCGGGTCGCGCCGCAGCCACTGCGTCGCGGATCGCCTCCCAGGCGCTGATCCCGAGCATGAAGGGCGGCTCGCCCACCGCCTTGCTGCCGCCCACGTTGTCCTCGCGGTTCGCTTCGGGCCAGAGGTCCACCTTGAAATGCTCTGGCACGTCGCCAGTGGCCGGGATCTTGTAGGTGCTGGGGGCGTGCGTGGCCAGATGCCCGCGCTCGTTCCACACCAGCTGCTCGCTGGTGAGCCAGCCCACGCCCTGGATGTAGCCGCCCTCGATCTGGCCGATGTCGATCGCCGGATTGATGGAGGTGCCCACGTCGTGCAGGATGTCCACCGCCACCAGGCGCGTCTCGCCGGTGAGCGTGTCCACGGCCACTTCGGTGCAGGCCGCACCGTAGCTGAAGTAGTAGAAGGGCCGGCCGGTGAGGGTGGTCTTGTCGTAGTGGATCTTGGGCGTGCGGTAGAAGCCGTCACTCCACAGCTGGATGCGGTTGGCATAGGCCAGGCGCACCACCTCGTCGAAGCCGCGCGTGG
>CAZUKC010000286.1:0-1745 GCA_964620375.1 uncultured Ramlibacter sp.
TGGACAAGCCCGCCGGCGACCTCACGGTGGCCGGCCGCAAGCGCCTGGAGTTGGCGCGTGCACTGGCCACGCAGCCGCGACTGCTGCTGCTGGACGAGGTGCTGGCCGGCCTGAACCCGCAGGAGGTCAGCGAGATGCTGCCCGTGGTGCGCGGCATCGCCGACGAGGGCGTGACCGTGCTGATGATCGAACACGTGATGCAGGCGGTGATGAACCTGGCCTCGCATGTCTGGGTGCTGGCCCAGGGGCAGCTGATCGCCGAAGGGGCTCCCCACGAGGTCACGCGCGACGCGCGCGTGATCGAGGCCTACCTGGGACACGGCACGGCCAAGCGACTGGCGGGCGGTGCAGCGGGAGCCGCGGCATGAGCGCGCCCCTGCTCGAAGTCCAGGGCCTGCGCAGCGGCTACGGGAGCGTCGAGATCCTGCGTGGCGTCGACCTCACGGTGAACGCCGGCGAGATCGTGGCCCTGCTTGGAAGCAACGGCGCCGGCAAGTCCACCTTCAACAACACCCTGTGCGGCATCGTGCCGGCGCGCGCGGGCCGCATCGCCTTTGACGGCCAGCCCCTGGCCGGCACCCACTATCGCGCCATCGTGCAGGCCGGCCTGATCCAGGTGCCCGAAGGGCGCCGCGTCTTCCCCAACCTGTCGGTACTGGAGAACCTGGAGCTGGGCAGCTTCGCCCGGGCCCGTGAGCGCCGCGCGCAGAACCTGGAGCGCGTGTTCGGCATCTTTCCGCGCCTGAAGGAGCGCCTGTCGCAGCTGGCCGGCACCATGAGCGGCGGCGAGCAGCAGATGCTGGCGATCGGCCGTGGCCTCATGGCCGAGCCGCGCCTCCTGATCCTGGACGAGCCCTCGCTGGGCTTGTCGCCGCTGCTGGTCGAAGAAATGTTCGGCCTGATCTCGCAGTTGCACGCGCAGGGGCTGTCCATCCTGCTGGTCGAACAGAACGTGGGTCAGTCGCTGGAGATCGCGCAGCGCGCCTACGTGATGGAAAACGGCGCGATCGAGTTCTCGGGCGTGCCCGGCGAGCTGCTGGCCAGCGACCGCCTGCGTCGCGCCTACCTGGGGATCTGAGCGCCCCGCCTGGCGTTCCTGCACCGATGTCGACCCTGCCCATGACCCTGGCCCAGAAGCTGGTGGCGCGCGCCGCCGGCCGCAGCCATGTCACGCCCGGCGAGGTGGTGACCTGCCGGGTCGACCTGGCCATGTTCCACGACTCCTCCGGTCCGCGGCGCTTGAAACCGATGCTCGAGGACCTGGGCGCCAAGATCTGGGACCCCGCACGCGTGGTGCTGGTGATGGACCACTACGTACCCGAGCGCGACGAGGAATCGCGGCGCATCGTGCGCATTGCCCGCGAGTGGGCACGGGACGAACGCCTGCCCCATGTGTACGACAGCCAGGGCATCTGCCACGTGGTGGTGCCCCAGCACGGGCATATCCGCCCCGGCATGTTCTGCGTGGGCGGTGATTCGCACTCGCCCACGGGCGGTGCCTTCGGTGCCTACATGTTCGGGATCGGTAGCACCGAGATGCTGGGTGTGGTGGTGACGGGCGAGATCTGGCTGCAGGTGCCGCGCACCATCGCGCTGGAGTGGTCGGGGCGACTGGCCCCGGGCGTCACCGCCAAGGACATGATGCTGCACATGATCGGCCGCTTCGGCATGAACGGCGGCGCCTACCAGGCCCTGGAGTTTCGCGGCGAGGCGGTGCGTGCGCTGTCCATGAACGAGCGCATGAC
>CAZUKC010000287.1:0-1725 GCA_964620375.1 uncultured Ramlibacter sp.
CCTGACCAAGACCAAGGCCTTCGTGGTGCTCAAGGCCGGCGGCCAGGCCGACGAGGCCGAACTCAAGGCCTTCGTGAAAGACCGACTGGCTCCCTACAAGTACCCGCGCTTCATCGAGTTCGTGGCGGAACTGCCCAAGACGGCCACCGGCAAGATCCAGCGCTTCAAGCTGCGCGAGCTGGAAGCGGCGCGCCGCTGAACTGCGTGAACACCGAGTTCGTCGACCTGGACCTGCCCGGCGCCACGGGCCAGCGGGTGCGGATCGAGCACCAGTGGCTCGGGCGCGCGCGGTCCCAGGCCCCGCTGATGGTGTTCCTGCACGAGGGCCTGGGGTCGGTAGCGATGTGGCGCGATTTCCCGCAACGCCTGTGCGACGTGCTGGGCTGGCGCGGGCTGGTGTATTCGCGCCCGGGCTACGGCCGCTCCACCCCGCGCATGGCGGCCGAGACCTGGGGCGTGGACTTCATGCACCGGCAGGCCCATACGATCCTGCCGCTGCTGCTGAAGGCGCTGGACGTGGACCCCGCGCAGGATCCGCCCTGGCTGTTCGGCCACAGCGACGGGGGATCGATCGCCCTGCTGCACGCAGCGCGCTTCACCCAGCATGTGGCCGGTGCCATCGTGATGGCGCCGCATATCTTCGTGGAGGACGTGAGCGTGACCAGCATCGAGCAGGCCCGCCAGGCCTATCTGGGCACGGACCTGCGCCAGCGCCTGGCCCGCTACCACGACAACCCGGATTCGGCCTTCTGGGGCTGGAACCGCATCTGGCTGGACCCGGCGTTCCGCTCCTGGAACATCGAGGCCGAACTCGGCGCCATCCGCTGTCCGATCCTGGCCGTCCAGGGCCTGGACGACGAATACGGCACACTAGCGCAGATCCGCGGTATCGCCCGGCGCGCGCCGCAGACCCAGTTGCTGGAGTTGGCCGCTTGCGGCCATACGCCCCACAAGGACCAGCCCGATGCCCTGATCGATGCGATCCGGCGCTTCGTTTCTTTGCACCCTTGACCGATAGGAAGTTTCTGACCATGTCCGCTTACCCGAAACTCAGTCTCTACATCGACGGCCAGTTCATCGGCGCCGAAGGCCGCCGCGAGCAGGACGTGTACAACCCCGCCACCGGCGAGGTGATCGGCAAGCTGCCGCACGCCACCCGCGAGGACCTGGACCGCGCGCTGGCCGCTGCCGCCCGTGCCTTCGAGACCTGGAAGAAGACCTCGCCCCTGGATCGGGCCAAGGTGCTGCGTCGCGTGGCCGAACTGGCCCGCGAGCGCGCCAACGACATCGGCCGTGGCATCACCCTGGACATGGGCAAGCCCTTGGCTGAGGCGGTGGGCGAGGTGAACTTCTGCGCCGAGCACGCCGAGTGGCATGCCGAGGAGTGCCGCCGCATCTACGGGCGGGTGATTCCGGCCCGCGTGGACGGCGTGCGCCAGCTGGTGACGCGTGAGCCGGTGGGCGTGTGCGCCGCCTTCTCGCCCTGGAACTTCCCCTTCAACCAGGCGATTCGCAAGATCTCCGCCGCTGTCGGCGCCGGCTGCACCATGATCCTCAAGGGCCCGGAGGAGGCGCCCAGCGCGGTGGTGGCCCTGGCCCAGTTGTTCCATGACGCCGGCCTGCCCCCGGGCGTGCTCAATATCGTGTGGGGCGTGCCGGCCGAAGTGTCCGACCATTTGATCAACAGCCCCATCGTGCGCAAGATCACCTTCACCGGCTCGGTGG
>CAZUKC010000288.1:0-1720 GCA_964620375.1 uncultured Ramlibacter sp.
CCATTGGAGCCACGCGGGCCGCCACCGGCGGTGCGCACGCTCAGGATCATCGTGCCCACCAGAATGGCCACCACCACGCCCAGGCTAACCCCTGCCGGGATCTTGTAGATGTCGATCAGACACATCTTGGTGCCGATGAACACCAGGATCACCGCCAGGCCGTAGTTCAGGAGGTGGAACTTGGAGGCCACCGCCGCGAGCAGGAAGTACATCGCGCGCAGGCCCAGGATCGCGAACACATTGCTCGTGAGCACGATGAAGGGATCCGAGGTGATGGCGAAGATCGCGGGGATCGAGTCGACTGCGAAGATCACGTCGGTCAGCGCCACCAGGCAGATCACCATGAACAGGGGCGTAGCAATGCGCTTGCCGTTTTCAAGGGTGAAGAAGTTCTCGCCGTCGAAGTCCTTGCTCACGGGCATCAGGCGACGCAGCAGCTTCAGGGCGGGGTTGCTCTCGAGATCGCTCTCTTTGCCGGCGGCCCACCACATCTTGATGCCGGTGAGGATCAGGAAGCCGCCGAACACATACAGCACCCAGTGGAAGTTGGCCAGCAGCCATCCGCCCACCAGGATCATGACCGTGCGCAGCACGATGGCCCCGATGATGCCGATCATCAGCACCCGTTTCTGGAAAGCCGGCGGCACCGCGAAGTAGGTGAAGATCAGGAGGAAGACAAAGATGTTGTCGACAGCCAGCGACTTCTCGATCAGATAGCCGGTGAGGAACTCCAGCGATTTCTCGTTGGCCACGGCTGTCGAACCGGTGGTGTCCTTGACGGCCCACCAGAGCAGGCCGTTGAACACGAAGCTCAGGGCGATCCAGATGATCGACCAGTTCAGAGCCTCCTTCACGCCGATCTCGTGGGCGCCCTGCTTTTTCAGGACGACGAAATCAACGAAGAGAGAGACCAGCACGATGGCCACGAAGGTGGCCCAGAGCCAGGCGGGAGCGACGGTATCCATGGTCGGAATCTTTGGGAGAGCAGGAAAGGCCGTACGGTAACCGGCCTTTATTTCCTTAAAAACAGCATAATTGCTGAATCTAATTCCTAAAAAACAGAAATATTGTGAGCGTCTTGTTCAGCTACCGTCACCTGTATTACTTCTGGGTGGTCGGCAAGGAGGGCGGCATGTCGCGGGCGGCCGAGCGCCTGGGCATGGCGGTGCAGACCGTGAGCACGCAGGTGCATGAGCTGGAGCAGGCCCTGGGCTGCCACCTGCTCAAGCCGGCGGGCCGGGGCCTGGCGCTGACCGAGGCCGGCCTGGCTGCCATGCGTCAGGCCGACCAGATCTTTCAGTTGGGTGAAGCCCTGCCCGAAGTGGTGCGCGCCGCGGTGGAGGCGCCGCGCGTGCGGCTGGCGGTCGGCATCTCGGACGGCATTCCCAAGCTGGCGGTGCGGCACCTGCTCGAGCCGGTCCTGAAGGAGCCGCAGCTGCGCCTGCTGTGTCACGACGGCGAGTTCGCCGACCTGCTGGGGGAACTGGCGCTGCACAAGCTGGACCTCGTGATCTCCGACCGCATCGCCCCGTCCAGCCCGGGTCTGCGCTTCTACAGCCATCCGGCGGGCACCTCGCCCATCGCCTGGTTCGCGACGCCGCCACTGGCCAAACGCCTGCGCACCGCGGTGCGCCGAGCGGGCGACTTCGCGCAGGGTCTGGCGCAGTCACACCTGCCGGTGCTGCTGCCCACCGGACACGGCATGCTGCGCGCCCGCCTG
>CAZUKC010000289.1:0-1709 GCA_964620375.1 uncultured Ramlibacter sp.
CTCAGCCAAGGCGTCCCCGACTCCTGCGCCTGCGCCTGGCGCAGCGCGCCCAGGAAGCTGTCGCACCACCAGTGCACGTCGTACTGACGGCAGGTCGCCAGCAGCGCGTGGTGGCGGGTGCGGCGTTCTTCCAGCGGCATCTGTAGCGCCATCTGGATCGCGCTGGCGGTGCCCTCGGTGTCGTAGGGGTTCACCAGCAGCGACTCGTCCAGCTGCTCCGCCGCCCCTGCGAAGCGTGAGAGCACCAGCACGCCCGGGTCCTCCGGATCCTGCGCCGCGATGAATTCCTTGGCCACCAGGTTCATGCCATCGCGCAGCGGCGTCACCAGGGCCACGCGCGAGGCGCGGTACAGCCCGGCGAGACGCGGGCGTGCCACCGTGCGGTGGATGTAGCGCACCGGCATCCACTCCAGGTCGCCATAGTTGCCGTTGATCGAGCCGCACAGGCTCTCGAGCTCGTGCAGGATCTCGGTGTAGGCGCTGACGTTCTCCCGGCTGGGGGAGGCGATCTGGATCAGGGTGGCCCGTCGGTGTGTTTCAGGGTGTCGTTGCAGCAGCTCGCGAAAGGCGCGCATGCGTTGCGGCAGGCCTTTGGAGTAGTCCAGGCGGTCCACGCCCACCATCAGGTTGCGCAGCGAGTATTCGCGTTTCATGCGCTCGAACATCTCGCGGCTCTCCCTGCCCTGCGTAAGCGCGCCGAATTCCTCCACGTCGATGCCGATCGGAAAGGCGCCGGCTTGCACCGTGCGGTTGAACACCCGCCACCGTCCCTCGCCGATGGACTGCGCTTTGGCTTCGTGCTCGATGTAGCTGCAAAAGTGCGCGTGGTCGGTCTGGCTCTGAAATCCCACCACGTTGTAGGCGCACAGCCCCCGCAGCAGCCAGTCGTGCCCGGGAATCGCGGCCAGGATCATGGGCGGGGGCAGCGGGATGTGCAGGAAGAAGCCGATACGTTGCTGGCAGCCCAGGGCGCGCAGCTCGCTGGCCAGGGGCACCAGGTGGTAGTCGTGCACCCAGACCAGGTCGTCGGGTTTGAGCAGCGGGGCCAAGAGCTTCGCGAACAGCTGGTTCACCCGCCGGTAGCCGTTGATGTAGCCAGCATCGAAGTCGGCCAGGTCCAGGCGGTAGTGAAAGACCGGCCACAGCACGCCGTTGGCGTAGCCCAGGTAGTAGGTGTCGTGGTCTTCGCGGCTCAGGTCCACCGTCACCAGCCTCACCGGCCCCGCCTGGTGACGGTGCACCACGCCCTCGCCCGCGTGCCCGCCGTCCTCGGGCTCGACGATCTTGCCGCTCCACCCAAACCACAGGCCGCCGGTGTTGTTCAAGACCTCGGCCAAGGCCACCGCCAGCCCGCCGGCGGCGGTGCGTCGCGGGTCGGCGACGCGGTTGGACACCACCACCAGCCGAGACATGCCGGTCCTTCAGATCACCGTATCCCAGCGGGCAGACAGGCGCACCGCTGCACTGATCACGCCCATCATCGAATAGGTCTGCGGAAAGTTGCCCCACATCTCGCCGGTCTGCGCGTGGGTGTCCTCCGACAGCAGGCCCAGCGGGTTGCGGGTGGCGAGCATCTGCTCGAAGATTTCGCGGGCCTGGGCCTGCCGGCCGATGCGGGCCAGCGCGTCGATGCGCCAGAACGTGCAGATGTTGAAGGCGGTCTCGGGCTTGCCGAAATCGTCCGGTGCCTCGTAGCGGCGCATGAAGGG
>CAZUKC010000290.1:0-1648 GCA_964620375.1 uncultured Ramlibacter sp.
CGCAACCTTGCCAAGGTTGAGGTCGCGAGTTCGAGCCTCGTTTCCCGCTCCAGATCCTAAAAAGGGAAGCTTGAAAGCTTCCCTTTTTTCTCGGCGCCGACCCGGTGCCGGGCAGAGACAGCGGCGCGGTAGCAAAGCGGTTATGCAGTGGATTGCAAATCCATCCAGGGCGGTTCGACTCCGCCCCGCGCCTCCAGACGCCGTCCCGCCCCAGCAGGGGCGGGGCCCGCAGCCCCGACCTCGCGTGGCCGGGGCTGTTTTGTTTTACAGTGGTCCTCGGGCCTCGATGGTGGAATAGGTAGACACAGCGGACTTAAAATCCGCCGCTTCCTGAAAAGGGGCGTGCCGGTTCGACCCCGGCTCGAGGCACCATCCGGCCAGGCGCAAGAATTTCATGTCCAGCTACAACGCCCCCTTTGAGATCCACGTGCACGGCGATGTGCCGCTGCGCGCCGACGTGGGTTTCGCCCAGATCCAGGACGCGCTCAAGCCCCTGTGGACCTACGCCGGCGCCAAGTCGCTGGCCGACGCCTGCGAGAGCGCCTACGAAGAGGAACCCGGCATCCGCTTCGACGCGCCCCAGCACCTGCTCACCCTGTGCTGGACGGTTCCCGGCCGCGAGGATTTCCGCCAGGCCCTGGACGAGATGTGCATGAACCTCAACGAGCTGGCCCAGCAGGGCGCGGCCCTGGAGGTCACCTTCTACGACACCGAGTTCGACGAAGACGAGGCGCCGCCTGAGGCGCAGGCCCGCGACGACTTCGTGATGCTGTTCGTCGGCCCCACGCCAGCGGCCATCATGCAGGTGCAGCGCGACCTGTTGGTCGAGGACGTGGTGCACCTGATGGAGCGCCACTTCGACGGCGCCGAGCTCGGGGGCGTGGTCGCCGAGATCGACCGGCTGTTCAGCCAGCGCTTTGACGAGCTGGTGCGATCGCTCGAACTGGGCAAGCCCCCCCGTGGGGGCGGCGCCGGCGGCGGCAGCCACGGCGGCGGGCGCCGTCCGCGCCACCTGCACTGACCGGTCTATCCCTAGGTTGCGCTGGCACAGCCCCGGGCTATGCTGGCGCGATGAGCTCTTCAACCGACGATCAGACGCTGAACCCCGGCGTGCGCAGGCGCGAGGTGTTCGGCTGGGCGATGTACGACTTCGCCAACTCCGGCTACACCACGGTGGTCATCACCGCCGTTTTTGCGGCCTATTTCGTCGGCGGTATCGCCGGCAAGGCGGCCTGGGCCACCTTCGCCTGGACCGCCGCCCTGAGCGTGTCCTACGCCATCGTCATGCTCACCATGCCCAGCCTGGGCGCCTGGGCGGACGCGCGCGCCGCCAAGAAGCGGCTGCTGGCCATCATGACGGCAGGCTGCGTGATCAGCACCGCGGCCCTGGCCCTGGTTGGGCCGGGCGCGGTGGCCTGGGCGATCGTGGGCATCATCGTCTCCAACACCTTCTACGCCTGGGGCGAGTCGCTCTCGGCCGCCTTCCTGCCCGAGCTGGCCCGACCGCGGGCTCTGGGCAAGGTCAGCGGCTGGGGCTGGAGCCTGGGCTATGTGGGGGGCATGCTAACCCTGGGCATTTGTCTGGCCTACGTGCTGTGGGCACAGGCCCGCGGTATCCCGGCTTCGCAGTTCGTGCCGGGCACGCTGC
>CAZUKC010000291.1:0-1646 GCA_964620375.1 uncultured Ramlibacter sp.
CCGGCAGGTGCGAGGTGCTGGGCGCCAGGTACTGGCCGATGGTGAGCATGTCGATATCGTGCGCGCGCATGTCGCGCATCACCTGCAGGATCTCGTCGTCGGTCTCACCCAGTCCCACCATCAGGCCGCTCTTGGTCGGGACTTGAGGGTGCAGCGCCTTGAACTTCTTCAGCAGGTTCAGGCTGAAGGCGTAGTCGGAGCCCGGGCGCGCCTCCTTGTACAGGCGCGGGATGGTCTCCAGGTTGTGGTTCATCACGTCCGGCGGCGCGGCCTTCAGGATCTCCAGCGCGCGGTCGTCGCGACCGCGGAAGTCGGGCACCAGGATCTCGATGGTGGTGCCGGGCGAGAGCTCACGCGTGCGGCGGATGCAGTCCACGAAGTGCTGACTGCCGCCATCGCGCAGGTCGTCGCGGTCCACGCTGGTGATCACCACGTATTTCAGCTTCAGCGTGGCGATGGTGCGCGCCAGGTTCTCGGGTTCGTTCGGATCAAGCGGGTCGGGACGGCCGTGGCCCACGTCGCAGAAGGGGCAGCGGCGGGTGCACTTGTCGCCCATGATCATGAAGGTGGCTGTGCCCTTGCCGAAGCACTCGCCGATGTTGGGGCAGGAAGCCTCTTCGCACACCGTGTGCAGGTTGCTCTCGCGCAGGATCTGCTTGATCTCGTAGAAGCGCGTGGTGGGCGAGCCGGCCTTCACGCGGATCCACTCGGGCTTCTTGAGCACCGGGGCCTGTTCGACCTTGACCGGGATGCGTGAAAGCTTGGCCGCGGCCTTCTGCTTGGCCAGCGGGTTGTAGGACTCGGCGTCTTGCGCCTCGCGAACGACAGGGTTGCTGCTCATGGTGTGGGGTGGCTCGCGTTGCTAGGGCGCCAGCAGTGTCTCGAGCTTCTGGCCCAGCACCTGCGCCGCGTCTTTCCAGGGGGTGATGACGCCGATTGTAGAAAGGTCGATCGTTTCCAGACCCGCGTAGCCGCAGGGGTTGATACGGCCAAAGGGTTCGAGGTCCATGGCCACGTTCAGGGCCACGCCGTGGTAGGTGCAGTGCCGGCTCACCTTGATGCCCAGGGCCGCGATCTTGGCCAGGCCGCGAAACGGGTCCTCGCCCGGGTTCGCCGGTTCGAGCCGATGGTGCGAGAACGGGTCGTTGCGCCGCACGTAGATGCCCGGCGCGCCGCGCACGCGCAGCCCGGTCACGCCGTAGTGCGCCAGGGTGCGGATCACGGCTTCCTCGATGCGGTAGACGTACTCCTTCACGAAATAGCCCGCGCGCCGCAGATCGACCAGCGGATAGGCCACCACCTGGCCGGGCCCGTGGTAGGTGACCTGACCGCCGCGGTTGGTGGCCACCACCGGGATGTCGCCAGGAGCCAGCACGTGGTCGGCCTGGCCCGCCAGTCCCTGGGTGAACACCGGCGGGTGTTCGCACAGCCAGAGTTCGTCGGGCGTGGCGTCCCCGCGTGCCGCGGTGAAGTCCTGCATGGCCTGGTAAGTGGACAGGTAGTCCACGCGGCCCCGCCAGAGGGTCTGCATGCCTAGAGGACCACCCGCACCATCGGGTGGGTGGACAGGGTGCGATACAGCTCGTCGAGCTGCTCGCGGCTGGTGGCGTTGATGGTGATCGTGATGCCCAGGTAGTTGCCGCCCC
>CAZUKC010000292.1:0-1625 GCA_964620375.1 uncultured Ramlibacter sp.
GCAAGCAGGGTCGATGCGGAGAGGGTCTGGCTCATATCGTGTGCGGGCTCAGCCCTTGAGCGTGTTGAGTTCTTCGACGTTGATGTTCGACTTGTTGCGGAACAACAGCACCAGGATCGCGAGGCCGATGGCCGATTCAGCGGCCGCCACCGTGAGGATGAAGAACACGAAGATCTGGCCGTGCATGTCGTTCAGGTAGTACGAGAACGCGACGAAGTTCATGTTCACCGCCAGCAGCATCAGCTCGATGGCCATGAGCAGCACGATCAGGTTGCGGCGATTGAGAAAGATGCCCACCACCGACAGCGCGAACAGGATCGCGCCCAGCGACAGGAAGTGGCCGAGGGTCAGGCTCATGACGAGGCTCCGGGCGGGGTTTCGGACGCCGGCGCAGGCGCCGTCGGGGCGGCCCGGGTGGGCTCGAGCTTGACCACCTGCAGGCGGTCGGCAGCCTTCACGCGCACCTGATCGGCCGGATCCATGTGGCGCGAGTCCTTGCGCTCACGCAGCGTCAGGGCGATGGCCGCAACGATGGCCACCAGCAGGATCAAGGCGGCGATTTCAAGGGGGAAGAGGTACTGGGTGTACAGCAACTTGCCCAGTTCCTTGGTGTTGGAGTAATCCGCCGGCAGCGGGACGGCAGCGGCCGCGGCCCTGGCGCCCTCGCCCACCCGGAAGCCCCCCATCAGGACGGCGGCCATCTCGAGCGCAATCAGCGCCCCGATCAGGCCGGCCAGCGGAAAGTGCTTCCAGAAACCGGTGCGCAGGCTGTCGACATGGACGTCCAGCATCATCACCACGAACAGGAACAAAACCATCACCGCGCCGACATACACCAGCACCAGGGAGATGGCGAGGAACTCCGCCCGCAGCAGCAGCCAGATGGCGGCAGCCTGCGAGAACGCGAGCACCAGGTACAGCGCGGCGTGCACCGGGTTGCGTGCCGTGATCACGCGAAAGGACGCGAACAGCAGAACCGCGGAGAAAACGTAGAAGAAACCGGTGACGATATCCATGGTGTGGTTCTTGGAGTTGGCGCGTCAGCGATAGCGCGCGTCAGCCGCCTTGGCCGCCGCGATCTCGGGCTCGTAGCGGTCACCCACTGCCAGCAGCATTTCCTTGGTGAAGTACAGGTCGCCGCGCTTTTCGCCGTGGTACTCGAGGATGTGGGTCTCGACGATGGAGTCGACCGGGCAGCTTTCCTCGCAGAAGCCGCAGAAGATGCACTTGGTCAGGTCGATGTCGTAGCGGGTGGTGCGACGGGTGCCGTCGGCGCGTTGGTCGGACTCGATGGTGATGGCCAGGGCCGGGCAGACTGCCTCGCACAGCTTGCAGGCGATGCAGCGCTCTTCGCCATTTTCATAGCGTCGCAGCGCATGCAGGCCCCGGAAACGCGGTGACAGCGGTGTCTTTTCCTCGGGGAACTGCACGGTGATGGCGCGCGAGAGGAAGTACTTGCCCGTGATACGCATGCCCTTGAACAACTCCACCAGCATGAAGCTGGAAATGAAGTCCTTGAGCGAGAACGCGGAAGGTGTGGACAGAGATTGCGTGGACATCACGTGACCAGGTTATTTCCAGATGTTGAAGGGGGTCTGCATCCACAGGCCCACCACCACCAGCCA
>CAZUKC010000293.1:0-1622 GCA_964620375.1 uncultured Ramlibacter sp.
CTGGACGAGAGCTACCGCATCGACGAGGGCCTGCGCATCGCGCGCCAGCTCCTGATCGAGATCAACCGCCTGGGCCTGCCCGCGGGCAGCGAGTTCCTGGACGTGATCTCGCCGCAGTACATCGGCGACCTGATCGCCTGGGGCGCCATCGGCGCGCGCACCACCGAGAGCCAGGTCCACCGCGAACTGGCCTCGGGTCTGTCGGCGCCGATCGGTTTCAAGAACGGCACCGACGGCAACATCCGCATCGCCACCGACGCCATCCAGGCGGCGGCACGTGGCCATCATTTCCTGTCGGTCCACAAGAACGGCCAGGTCGCCATCGTGCAGACCCAGGGCAACAAGGACTGCCACGTGATCCTGCGCGGGGGCAAGGCGCCCAACTACGACGCCGCCAGCGTCGCGTCGGCCTGCAAGGACCTTCAGGCCGCCGGCCTGCCCGCCACGCTCATGGTGGACTGCAGCCATGCGAACAGCAGCAAGCAGCACGAGAAGCAGATGGACGTGGCCCAGGACATCGCGGGCCAGATCCGAAAGGGCTCGCGCAGCGTCTTCGGCGTGATGATCGAGAGCCACCTCGAGGCGGGCGCCCAGAAGTTCACCCCGGGCAAGGACGACGCATCCAAGCTCACCTACGGCAAGAGCATCACCGACGCCTGCCTGGGCTGGGAGCCTTCGCAGCAGGCGCTGGCGGTGCTGTCGGAGGCAGTGAAGGCGCGGCGCGGGAAGTAGGCCGCAGGCTCAGGCGCGCGCGGCGCCCAGCGCCTCGAGCAGCTTCGCGTGGATCCCCCCGAAGCCGCCATTGCTCATACACAGCACCCGGTCCCCTGGCCGTGCGGCGGCCACCACCTGCTGCACCAGCGTGTCGATGTCCCCCGCCACCTGGGCACGCGCGCCCATCGGCGCCAGGGCCTCGCGCGCATCCCAGTCCAGGCCACCGCTGTGGCAGAAGGCCAGGTCGGCCTGCTCCAGGCTCCAGGGCAGCTGCGACTTCATGGTCCCCAGCTTCATGGTGTTGCTGCGGGGCTCGAACACCGCCAGGATCCGTTGTCCCGGCGGCAGCTGGCGTCGTAGCCCGTCCACCGTGGTGCGGATGGCCGTGGGGTGGTGGGCGAAGTCGTCAAAGACCGAGATGCCTCGCACTTCGCCGCGCAGCTCCATGCGCCGCTTGACGTTGCGAAAGCCCGCCAGCGCGCGCGCTGCGTCCTCGGGGGCCACCCCCACGTGTTCGGCTGCGGCGATGGCCGCCAGCGCGTTGAGCTGGTTGTGCACCCCACCCAGGGCCCACGTGACCTGGCCCGCGCGCCGGCCCTGGCACAGGACGTCAAAGGCATCAGGCTCGCCAGAAGATGAGTAATCGCTCACTGTCGTGCCAAAGCTTCGCACCTCGCTCCAGCAGCCCTGGTGCAGCACGCGCGCCAGGCTTTCCTCCAGGCCGTTGACCACCACCCGCCCGGTGGACGGCACGGTGCGCACCAGGTGGTGGAACTGCCGCTCGATGGCCGCGAGGTTGTCAAAGATGTCCGCGTGGTCGAACTCCAGGTTGTTCAGGATGGCGGTGCGCGGGCGGTAGTGCACGAACTTGCTGCGCTTGTCGAAGAAGGCGGTGTCGTACTCGTCGG
>CAZUKC010000294.1:0-1617 GCA_964620375.1 uncultured Ramlibacter sp.
TACAAGATGCATATCCGGGTGCTGCTGTCCAAGTACCGCAGCTACACGCCCTGCGAGACCTGCGGCGGCGCGCGCCTGAAGACCGAGAGCCTGCTGTGGCGCCTGGGGTCCAAGGCCGATGCGGATGCGGTGCTGCCGCCTGCGCAACGCTTCATGCCGGTGGGCGTGGGCTGGACGCGCGCCCAACTCGAGGCCTTGCCCGGCCTGTCATTGCATGACCTCATGCAGCTGCCGATCGATCGCCTGCGTGCCTTCTTTGCGCGCCTGGCCCTGCCTCAGGGCGAGGACGCACAGGCCCTGAAGCTGCTGTTCGAGGAGATCACCACCCGCCTGAAGTACCTGGTGGACGTGGGCATCGGCTACCTCACGCTGGACCGCCAGAGCCGCACGCTCTCGGGCGGCGAGGTGCAGCGGATCAACCTCACCACCGCGCTGGGCACTTCGCTGGTGAACACGCTCTTCGTACTGGACGAGCCCAGCATCGGCCTGCACCCGCGCGATATCCACCGCATCACCGAGGCCATGAAGCGCCTGCGCGACGCGGGCAATACCCTGGTGGTGGTCGAACACGACCCGGCGGTGATGCTGGCGGCCGATCGCATGATCGACATGGGCCCCGGCCCCGGCGAGCGCGGCGGCCAGATCGTTTTCGACGGGACGACGGACGCCCTGCGTGGCGCCGACACGCTCACCGGCGCCTACCTGGGCGGCCGGCGCCAGGTGGGCATGGGCTTCAAGCGCGCGGTGACCGACGCCACCCCGCGCCTGATCCTCGAGGGCGCGAGCGAGCACAACCTGAAGGACCTCGCGGTCGAATTCCCGCTGCAGCGCCTGGTCTGCGTGACGGGCGTCTCGGGCTCGGGCAAGTCCACCCTGATCCAGGACATTCTGGCGCCCGCGCTGCTGCGCCAGTTCGGCAAGGCCACCGACACGCCGGGCAAGCATGACCGCCTGCTCGGCGCCGACCACCTCGGCGACGTGGTGTTCGTGGACCAGTCTCCCATCGGCAAGACCGCACGCTCCAACCCCGTGAGCTACGTCGGTGCCTGGGACGCGATCCGCGAGCTCTTTGCCACCGCGCCCCTGGCCAAGCAGCGCGGGTACACCGCCTCCAAGTTCAGCTTCAACAGCGGCGACGGGCGCTGCCCCACCTGCGGCGGCTCGGGCTTCGAGCATGTGGAGATGCAGTTCCTCTCCGACGTCTACCTGCGCTGCCCCGACTGCGACGGCAAGCGTTACCGCCCCGAGATCCTGGAGGTGACCATCGAGCGCCAGGGCCTGGGCGCCGTGCGACCGCGTGCCCTGAACGTGGCGGACATCCTCGAGCTCACGGTGAGCGAGGCGGTGCAGCTGTTTGCCAACGACCGCGACGTGGTGCGCGCACTGCAACCCATCGTGGACGTGGGCCTGGAGTACGTGAAGCTGGGGCAGCCCGTACCCACACTCTCGGGCGGCGAGTCGCAGCGCCTGAAGCTCGCTGGCTTCCTGGCCGAAGCCGCCAGCCGACGCAGCCCGCAGCCTCTGGCCACGCGCGGCACGCTGTTTCTTTTTGACGAGCCCACCACCGGCCTGCACTTCGACGACATCGCCAAGCTGATGCGCGCGCTGCGCAAGCTG
>CAZUKC010000295.1:0-1611 GCA_964620375.1 uncultured Ramlibacter sp.
CACCTGCGCAAGCCGGGCGCGCCGAAAGCGCGCGTGCGCTGGTGGCGGAGTGTCATCGTCGATGAGGGCTGCGCCGGCGTTCGCGGAGCCAGCCGCATGGGCGCCGCCGCCCATCGCGAACTGGGCGGGCAGCCACCGCGCACCCAGCGCCCCCGCCAGGGCCGCCGCGCCGATCACCCAGGGGAAGGGAATCTGGAGCATCGCGATCGCCACGAAGCTGCCCAGGGCAATGGCCCACAGGGCAGGGGCCTGTCGCGGATGCCGCAAGGTGCGTGCACCGATGCGCCACACGGCCTGCAGCACGATGGCCGCCACCGCGGGCTTGATGCCGTAGAAAAATCCCGCCACGGCCGGCAGGTCGCCGAAGGCCATGTACAGGCCGCTCAACGCGATCAGGATCACCAGCGAAGGCAGCACGAACAGCAGCCCCGCGAGCACACCGCCCCAGGTGCGGTGCATCAGCCAACCCAGGTAGGTGGCCAGCTGCTGCGCCTCGGGTCCGGGCAGCAGCATGCAGTAGTTGAGGGCGTGCAGGAAGCGTCGCTCGGAGATCCAGCGCCGGCGCTCCACCAGCTCGCGGTGCATGATGGCAATCTGCCCCGCGGGCCCACCGAAGCTGATGAACCCGAGCTTGAGCCAGAAGCGCAGGGCCTGGCCGAAGGGGACGCCGGCAGGGGCGCGATCAGGATCCGTGTTCACGGACTCGCGCACCGCGCGCCTCAACCCCGCTCGAAGCGGAACACCGCGGTGGAGGCGCGCGCGTTGGGCAGAAAGCGCACCTCGCGCCCGTCCTGCAGGCCGAAGGCATCCAGGATGGACAGGCGGTTCTTGGTGGCCAACACCTCGAAGTCCTTGAAGGTGCCGACGCGGATATTGGGCGTGTCGTACCACTGGTAAGGCAGGCGCCGCGTGACCGGCATGCGCCCGCGCAGCACCGCCAGGCGGTTGGGCCAGTGCGCGAAGTTGGGAAAGGCCACGATGCCCACGCGCCCTACGCGCGCGGTCTCGGCCAGCATGGTCTCGGTGTTGCGCAGGTGCTGCAGGGTGTCGATCTGCAGGACGATGTCGAAGCTGTTGTCGTCGAACAGGGCCAGGCCTTCGTCCAGGTTCAACTGGATCACGTCAACGCCGCGCTGGATGCAGGCCAGCACGTTGGCGTCGGCAATCTCCACGCCGTAGCCGGTGCACCCGCGCTCGCGTTTGAGCAGGTCGAGCAGCGCGCCGTCGCCGCAGCCCAGGTCGAGGACGCGCGAGCCCTCCGGGACCATGCGGGCGATCGATTGCATGAGGGTGCGATCGCTCACTGTGGGCCCCCACGTCCGCCCACTGCGTGTGGCGTCCTGCCCCCCAAGGGGGCCTTCGCGCCTTGGGACGGCCCGGCGGCGCTCATGGTGTGCCCCCCTGGCCGATCCGCTCGAACCACGCCCGCACCGCCGCCAGGTAGCGCGGGTCGTCCAGCAGGAAGGCGTCGTGGCCGTGCGGCGCGTCGATCTCGGCGTAGCTCACGTGGCGGCCGTTATCGAGCAGGGCCTTGACCATCTCGCGGCTGCGCGCGGACGAAAAGCGCCAGTCGGTGGTGAAGCTCACGAGCAGGAACTTCGCGGTGGCCGC
>CAZUKC010000296.1:0-1592 GCA_964620375.1 uncultured Ramlibacter sp.
GTGGTCGAGGTCGAACAGCGCGAGTTTCACTCGTTCTCCAGCATGGAGCGGATCAGGGGGATGGTGATCGCGCGCTTGGTCTGCAGGGCGTACAGGTCCAGGTGCTCGAGCAGTTGCATGAGGCTGCCCAGGTCGCGCGAGAAGCGCGAGAGCATGTAGTCCATGACTTCGTCGCCCAGGAACACACCGCGCGCGTCGGCCGCTTGACGCAGCACCGCGCGCCGCTCGGGCTCGGACAGCACATGCAGCTGGAACACATGGCCCCAGCCCAGGCGGGTCCGAAGGTCCTCGCGCAGCTTCAGGTCGGCGGGCGGCGCGGCGCCCGCGGCCAGCACGCCGCGCTGCAGGGTCTGCGCGTGCACGAACCAGTTGAAGGCCGCGTGCTGCTGCACCGCGGTGTACAGGTGGGTGTCGTCCATCAGCACCACCGCCCAGCGCTCGTCGAAGGCTGGCGGCTCGGGCTGTGTGGCATCGAGCCAGCCCACAGGGGCTCCCTGGTCGCGCAGGGCCTGACCGACGGCCTTGAGCAGGTGGGTCTTGCCGCTACCGCTGGCGCCCCACAAGTAGGTGGGTACCGGCGAACGCGTGGGGCTGCCGCACCACAGCTTCAGGTGCGCCAGTGCTGCCTCGTTGGGTCCGGCGCAGAAGCTCTCCAGCGTCGGGCCCCGGGCCAGTCCGATGTCCAGCGCGATCTGCTTCATGGGCGTCAACGGCGCGGACACGCCGGGGCGGCCGGGCGCGCGGTGAGCGTGGGCACCGGCACCAAAATCGGCGCGCAAGTCGGTGTCATGGGGGCGAGGCAGGGTGCCAAGTAAAATCGCACAATTCTATCGGGCCGCCCTCCTGCGACACCGCACGCGACCTGCCTCTGACCGCACCTGGCTCCCCCATGACACAAGCCCCCCTCTCGTACAAGGACGCCGGCGTCGACATCGATGCCGGCGATGCGCTGGTCGAACGCATCAAGCCCCTGGCCAGGAAGACGATGCGCGAAGGCGTCTTGGCGGGCATCGGTGGCTTTGGCGCCCTCTTTGAGGTGCCCAAGCGGTACCGGGAGCCGGTGCTGGTCTCGGGCACCGACGGCGTGGGTACCAAGCTCAAACTCGCCTTCGAATGGAACCTGCACGACACCGTGGGCATCGACCTGGTGGGCATGAGCGTCAACGACGTGCTGGTACAGGGCGCCGAGCCCCTGTTCTTCCTCGATTACTTCGCCTGCGGCAAGCTGCACGTGGACACCGCCGCTGCCGTGGTGGGCGGCATCGCCCGCGGCTGCGAGCTTTCCGGCTGCGCCCTGATCGGGGGCGAGACCGCCGAGATGCCCGGGATGTACCCGGAGGGCGAGTACGACCTGGCGGGCTTTTGCGTTGGCGCCGTCGAGAAATCGAAGATCCTCACCGGCCGAGACGTGCGCCCCGGCGACGTGGTGCTGGGCCTGGCGTCCCACGGCGTGCACTCCAACGGCTTCTCCCTCGTGCGCAAGTGCATCGAGCGCGCCGGCGCGAACCTGCCCGCCACCCTGGACGGACAGCCCTTTCGCCAGGCGGTGATGGCCCCCACCCGCCTGTACGTGAAGCCGGTGCTCGCCACCC
>CAZUKC010000297.1:0-1566 GCA_964620375.1 uncultured Ramlibacter sp.
ACGTCGGACGTCTTGGTCAGGGTGACCACGGACAGGGTGCCCAGCACGGCAAACAGGATGAAGACGATGCCGCCGCCCAGAATTCGTAGAAACATGATGGCCTCAAGAAAATCGAGTTGGTGCCGAATAAAGGTAGGTCACGGATACAGGTTCGGACCCTGCGCAACCCCGAAATAACGGCAAATTATTCACAAGAGCTACCAGTATGATCGGATCATCCCGGCAGGTCTTGAGGGCAACATGAAGAACTTGATCATCGGTATCGTGGTCGGCGCCGTCGTGGCAGCGGGTGGCGTCCTGGGTATGCAGCAGCTGTTCTCCAACCAGGCCCGGCCGGTGGACGTGCCGGGGCCCTCGGCGAGGGCTGGCGGTGCGGGTTCTGGCGCCAGCAGCGGCGTGATCGACCTGATCTGCGAGCTGCACCTGGACATTGAAGGCCAGCTGGCCCTGGGCATTCAGGGCAACGAGCCGCCCCGCGTCACCATGGCGCAGGTCGACCTGGACAAGCGCGCGGGCTGGTACCAGGGCAAGCTGTCCATCTCCGAAAGCCGTGCCGGCAGCCTCACCGTGCAGGGCAACAAGTTCGTGGTCACCCGGCCGGCCATGTTCCAGCGCTTCGGGGTGAGCATCAACAAGGAAGAATTCACCGTCGACCGCACCACCGGCGCCTTCGAGCAGTCCCTGGGCATCACCGACGGCCGTACCGTCAAGTTGATCAAGGGCACCTGCGCCAAGGTGATCAAGCCGCCGTTCTGACGCCTGGCCTGCGGCGTGGTGCTCTTCGACCTGCGCTGGCACGCCCGGGCGCTGCTTGCGCAGGCGCGCTGGCGGCGCACCCGGGCCGACATCGCGGCCTGGCTGGCCCAAGCCCCCGGCGGCTTCGACGACCTGCTCCTGTTCGGCGCCAGCGCCGGCTGGATGATGGACGACGCCTTTCTCGCGCGTTTCCGACGCATCGACGCCGTCGATTTCGAATGGGCCGCCTCGCCCCTGTTTCGCCTGCGCCATGCGGGCGTGATTCTTTCGCGGCGCATCCGCGTCACCTTCCACCGCACAGAGGCCCTGCAGCACCTTGAGCACCTGCTGGCCCTGCGGCCGCAGGCACTGGTGCTGTTCGACAACGTCCTGGGGCAGTACACCCTCACCTGCCGCGATATCGAACGCGCCGAGCGCACCCTGACCGATCTGCAGCGGCGCCTGGCCGGCCGCACCTGGGGCTCGATCCACGATGCGCTGTCGGGCCCGGGCCAGCCTCTGACGCTGCAGGCGCAGCCCGCGTCCCTCACCCTGCCCGCCGGCGCCGCCTGGCCCGACGACGACCTGCTGGCCCGGGTCGGCGGGCGAGGCACCTGGCGCGAGCACCTTACGCGCCAGGTGCTGCCCGCCCACAGCCCCTTCACCCTGATCCCCTGGCAGCTCACGCCCGGCTACTGGCACTGGCTGCAGGCGGGCTGGGTGCGGGCCTGAGAGTCAGGCGTTAGACTTCACGCCCCGCTGCACCGCGCCTGCCCCTGGCCGCGCGGTGCTTCAGCCTCTGGATCCACACCACGAACCGCTGAAAGAGAG
>CAZUKC010000298.1:0-1560 GCA_964620375.1 uncultured Ramlibacter sp.
AGATGAAAGAGAAGAAGGCCCGCGTGGAAGACGCGCTGCACGCCACCCGCGCTGCGGTGGAAGAAGGCATCGTCGCCGGTGGTGGCGTGGCCCTGCTGCGCGCCAAGCAGGCCGCAGGCGAGATCAAGGGTGACAACGCCGACCAGGAAGCCGGCATCAAGCTGGTCCTGAAGGCGATCGAAGCGCCCCTGCGCGAGATCGTCTACAACGCCGGTGGCGAAGCCTCCGTCGTGGTGAACGCGGTGCTGGCCGGCAAGGGCAACTACGGCTTCAACGCCGCCAACGACACCTACGGCGACATGATCGAGATGGGCATTCTGGACCCGACCAAGGTCACCCGCACCGCGCTGCAGAACGCCGCGTCCGTCGCGTCGCTGATGCTGACCACCGAGTGCATGGTCGCCGAGGCCCCGAAGGACGAGCCGGCCGGCGGCATGCCCGGTGGCATGGGCGGTATGGGGGGTATGGGCGGCATGGGCGATATGGGCATGTAAGTCCGAATCCCTGGCAGGCGCCACGTGCGCCCGCCAGGACCGCCGTGCCATTCGCACGCACTCACCAAAAAGGCCGGGTCACCCCGGCCTTTTTTCTTGTGCGGCGCCTGCGGATGATTCAGCCCTGCCCGCGCACCACCTTCAGCAGGCCCGCGGTCGACGCATCCAGGCCCTGGACGTCGCCACTGTCCAGGCGTTGGCCGATGTCCTGCGCGAGCACCTTGCCCAGCTCAACGCCCCACTGGTCGAAGCTGTCAATGCCCCACAGCGCGCCGCTGCAGAACACGCGGTGCTCCTGCAGGGCCACCAGGGCCCCCAGGCTGGCCGGGTCGAGGCGATCGAGCAGCAGGAGCGTGCTCGGGCGGTTGCCCGGAAAGTGGCGGTGGCCACCCGCATCGGACCGACCCAGCATCAGGGCCTGGCCCTGCGCCAGCACGTTCGCCAGCAGCTGCGCCTGGTGACCTGGCAAACGGTGCGCAGCCTCGCGCACCGCGATGAACTCCACGGGCACGATGTCGCTGCCCTGGTGGATCATCTGGAAATAGGCGTGCTGGCCGTTGGTGCCGGGTTCGCCCCAGAGCACCGGCGCGGTGGCAAAAGGCAAGGTGCGGCCTGCGCGGTCGACACGCTTGCCGTTGCTTTCCATCTCGAGCTGCTGCAGGTGCGCAGGCAATCGCGCCAGGCCGCTGTGATAGGCCGTGATGCAGCGCGTGGCAAAGCCGAAGAAGTTGCGGTACCAGACGTCGAGCAGCGCCAGGCGCAGCGGCAGGTTGGACTCCAGGGGCGCGGTGGCGAAGTGCGCGTCCATCGCGTGCGCGCCCGCCAGGAGGTTGCGGAAATGGTGCGCGCCCACCGCGATCGCGATCGGCAGGCCGATGGCCGACCACAGCGAATAGCGACCGCCCACCCAGTCCCAGAAGCCGAAGGTGGTGTCAATGCCGAAGTCTTTGGCCGCTGCCACGTTGGTGGTCAAGGCCGCAAAGTGGCGGGCGATGTCTGTGCCGCCGTTCGCGCTGAACCAGGCCTTGGCCGATGCGGCGTTGGTCATGGTCTCAATCGTGGTGAA
>CAZUKC010000299.1:0-1559 GCA_964620375.1 uncultured Ramlibacter sp.
TGTTGGTGCGAACGCCTTTGAGGGGCGTCTCGCTGATGTCGGGGCGAAGGACTTTATCCATCTCCGCGTCTCTTTCCATGTTCAAAAACAGGTCCCGCTTCATTGGGGCTTACTCCATCAGGCTTTCGCGTCGTACTGACGCTCAGAGCGCATTGCCGTTACACGCGTCACCCGAGGCATGCATCAAGAGGTGCGCGAGTGAGCGCAAACTTGAAGGTGGTGGGGACAGGCGTTCGGGTTAACCCGAGATTTCAAGGCGAGAGTGTGACCGATCCGAGCCCAAAAGGCAAGTCAATGCCCAAAATTTGAGCAAGGCGTGGGGCCAGGCCCCTTTGCAGAGCACCTAAGAGAGTGAGCGCCAACCTTTTGGATTGGGCCCGCCTCGATTGAGCCTCAGCGGGCTGCGTTGGCGTCGGCCACCGTGAGGGCGGTCATGTTGACGATGCGCCGGACGGTCGCGCTTGCAGTCAGGATATGCACGGGCTTGGCCGCGCCCAGCAAAACCGGGCCGATGGCGATGTTGCCGCCGGCCGCCGTCTTGAGCAGGTTGTAGGCGATGTTGGCGGCGTCAATGTTGGGCAGAACCAGCAGGTTGGCGTCACCGACCAGGGTGCTGTGGGGCATCAGGTGCATGCGTGCGGCGCCGTCCAGGGCCACGTCGCCATGCATCTCGCCGTCCACTTCGAGCCAGGGCGCGCGCACCCGCAGCATCTCCAGCACCTGGCGCATCTTGACCGCGCTGGGCTGGTTGCTCGAGCCGAAGTTGGAGTGCGACAGCAGGGCGGCCTTGGGCTTGAGGCCAAAGCGCACCATCTCCTCGGCCGCCATGACGGTGATCTCGGCCAGCTGCTCGGCGCTGGGGTCGTAATTGACATGGGTGTCCACCAGGAACACCTGACGACCCGGCAGCAACAGACCATTCATGCAGGCGTAGGTGTGCACGCCCGGGCGGCGACCGATCACCTGGTCGACGTAGACCAGGTGCATCGAGGTCTGGCCCCAGGTGCCGCAAATCATTCCATCGACCTGGTCCTTGTGCAGCAGCATGGCGCCGATCAGCGACAGACGTCGACGCATCTCGATCTTGGCGACCTGTTCGGTCACGCCCTTGCGCTCGGTCATGCGGTGGTAGGTCTGCCAGAAGTCGCGGTAGCGCTCGTCCTGCTCGACGTTGACCACGTCGTAGTCGATCTTCTCGCGCAGGCGCAGGCCGAATTTCTCGATGCGTTGGGCGATGACGGCGGGGCGTCCGATCAGGGTGGGTCGGGCAATGCCCTCGTCCACCACGATCTGGGCGGCGCGCAGCACGCGCTCTTCTTCGCCCTCGCTGTAGGCCACGCGCTTTTTCGCGGCGCGCTTGGCGGCGGCCATGATGGGTTTCATGGTCGTGCCCGAGGCGTAGACAAAGCTTTGCAGCCTCTCGCGGTAGGCATCCATGTCGGCGATGGGTCGCAGCGCCACGCCGCTTTCGGCAGCGGCCTGGGCCACGGCCGGGGCGATCTTCATCATCAGCCGCGGGTCAAAGGGCTTGGGGATCAGGTATTCGGGGCCAAAGGCCA
>CAZUKC010000300.1:0-1558 GCA_964620375.1 uncultured Ramlibacter sp.
AGCCCGAGGGCAGCACTTCGATCTTCAGGCGGCCGCCCGCCATGTCGTTGACCTTTTTGGCGAAGTCGTTGGCGTACTCGTGGAAGATGTCCTTGGCCGGCCAGGTGCTCTGGAAACGGAAGGTGGTGGTCTGTGCCATCGCCACCATCGGGGCGGACATGGCAGCGCCGGCGACGGCGGCACCCTTCAGGAGGCCACGGCGGCGGGGCGTGGTGAGATCGGTCATGGGAGTGTCTCCAGGAGTTAAGGTAAAAAGACATGACACTCTTGCTGAGCTGAGCGTCCTGACAAAGAGGGTTTTCACCGAGAAATTCACTTACGAAGGCAATAACCCACTAAGGTTTTTGTAAATATTTCCGGTGATCACCTCGGTCCTTTGGCTTTCGCGCTAGCACTGCGCTATCGCCCGCGGCAACCCCACAAAAGTGAGTCGGCGCGCGCTGGCAAAATCGCAGGAATGACCGATGCCCCAGAGACCGTGCAACCCGCGCAGGGCTATGCCGGCGACATCTCTCCTGAGCTGGCCTGTCGCTGGTGGCAGTCCGGCCAGGCCGTGCTGGTGGACGTGCGCACCGACGCCGAACTCGCCTGGGTGGGCTTTGTGCCGGGGGCTGCGCATGTGCCCTGGAAACTCTGGCCGGGTATGGCGTTGAACCCGAACTTCGACGACGCCCTGCGGCAGGCGGTGCCGGCGGGCCAGAAGGTGGTGATGCTGTGTCGCAGCGGCGTACGCTCCATCGGGTCGTCGCGCCGCGCCACCGAGCTGGGTTTCGAGGCCTACAACATCCTCGAAGGCTTCGAGGGCGACCCGGACGCGGCAGGCCACCGTGGTGTCATGGCCGGCTGGCGCAAGCGCGGGCTGCCTTGGCGGCAGAATTGACCCCCCCGATGCGCCTGCGGCGCTTCCCCCCAGGGGGCGCCAGCGGCGGACCGGCGGAGCCGGATCCGCGCTGGCACCTGGCTTTCAAGCCCTTGGTGCCTGCAGCCACCCTGAACCACAACAACGTTTTGTCCGAGGATTTTCGATGGCTGTGAATCTGCAGGCGCCGTGCGCGCAAGACCTGCTGCCGGTGCCGGGCCTGCGCATTGGCGTGGCCGAAGCGGGCGTGCGCAAGGCCGGACGCAAGGACCTGACCGTGATGCTCCTGGAGCCAGGCGCGTCGGTGGGCGGGGTCTTTACCCGTAACCGTTTTTGCGCCGCGCCGGTGCAGGTGTGCCGCGAACACCTGGACGCCGGCCATGCGGTACGTGCCATCGTGATCAACACCGGCAACGCCAACGCCGGCACGGGAGAGGACGGACTGGTGCGTGCGCGCGCCACCTGTATCGCACTGGCTCGCCTGCTTGAGGTCGCACCCGAGGAGGTGCTGCCCTTTTCCACTGGCGTGATCATGGAGCCGCTGCCGGTGGATCGCATTCAGGCCGGTCTGCCGGCGGCCCTGGCCGACGCGCGCGAAGACCACTGGTTGCGCGCCGCCGAGGGCATCATGACCACCGACACCCTCCCCAAGGCCTTCAGCCGCCAGGTGGTGATCGAGGGTCGGACTGTCACCATCAC
>CAZUKC010000301.1:0-1528 GCA_964620375.1 uncultured Ramlibacter sp.
GTGCCCCCCTCCCCTTCCAAGACGTCCTCATGAACGACATACGCCGCCCCATCCTCTGGGTGGTCTTTGGTTTCTCGATGGTGATGCTCTGGGACCAGTGGCAGATCGCCAACGGTCAGCCCGCGACGTTCTTCCCCGCGCCCCGGCCGGCGGCCGTCGCCTCGGCCCCGGCCAGCGCGGCCACCCCGACGGGCAGCGCCCTGCCCGTGGCCTCGACCGCGGCCGCCGTCGCCCCCGGCGCTACCCCGCCGGCAGCCGCTGCTGCGCCCGGCACCGCGAGCGAGCGCTTTGTCGTGACCACCGACGTGATGCGCCTGACCTTCGACACCCAGGGCGGCTCGCTCACCGGCGCCGAGTTCCTCAAGCACGCGGCCGACGCGAAGGACGGCAAGCGCTCCAAGGCCAACTTCGTCCTGCTCGAGGACAGTGCTCAGCGCCATTACGTGGCGCAAAGCGGCCTGATCGGCGGCGACTTCCCCAACCACACCACGGTCATGACCGCCAGCGGCGATCGCGACCTCAAGGACGGCGCCCAGGAACTGGTGGTGCGCTTTGAGTCTCCCGAGAAGGGCGGCGTGAAGCTGGTCAAGACCTACACCCTGCGTCGCGGCGCCTACGACGTGGCCGTGAAGCACGAGATCGTCAACACCGGCGCTGCCGCGGTCACGCCCCGCGTGTACCTGCAGCTGGTCCGCGACGGCAGCAAGCTGCCCGGCGAGTCGGCCGTCTATTCCACCTTCACCGGCCCGGCGGTCTACACCGACGAACAGAAATTCCAGAAGGTCGAATTCACCGACATCGACAAGAGCAAGGCCGACTTCCAGAAAACCTCGGCCCAGGGCTATGTGGCGATGGTGCAGCACTACTTCGCCAGCGCCTGGATCCTGCCCGGCGGCGTGCAGCGCGAGCTCTTCGTGCGCAAGCCCGAGAACAACCGCTACGCGGTGGGCATGATCACCCCGCCCGAGACCGTGGCCCCGGGCGCCACGCAGGCGGTTGCCGCCACCTTCTTCGCCGGCCCGCAGGAAGAAAAGATGCTCGAGCGCGTGGCGCCGGGCCTGGACCTGGTCAAGGACTACGGCTGGCTCACCATCCTGGCCAAGCCGCTGTACTGGCTCATGGACAAGCTGCACGGCGTCCTGGGCAACTGGGGCTGGTCCATCATGGCCCTGGTGCTGGTGATCAAGATCGCCTTCTACTGGCTGCAGGCCAAGGGCTACGAGAGCATGGCCAAGATGAAGGCCATCAACCCGCGCGTCATGGCCATGCGCGAGCGCCTGAAGGACAACCCGCAGCAGATGCAGCAGGAAATGATGCGTCTGTACCGCGAGGAAAAGGTCAACCCCATCGGCGGCTGCCTACCGATCCTGGTGCAGGTGCCGGTGTTCATCGCGCTGTACTGGGTGCTGCTGTCCAGCGTCGAAATGCGCCACGCGCCCTGGATCGGCTGGATCCAGGACCTCTCCGCCGAAGACCCCTACTACATCCTGCCCATCGTGATGACCCTGACCACCATGCTGCAGACGGC
>CAZUKC010000302.1:0-1523 GCA_964620375.1 uncultured Ramlibacter sp.
CGATCTACTCCACCTTCCTGCAGCGCGCCTACGACCAGTTGATCCACGACGTTGCCCTGCAGAAGCTGCCGGTGGTCTTTGCGCTGGACCGCGCCGGCATCGTCGGCGCCGACGGGCCCACGCACGCCGGTGCCTACGACATCCCCTACCTGCGCTGCGTTCCCAACGTCAGCGTCGCCTGTCCCGCCGACGAGAACGAAACCCGCGGCCTGCTCACCGCCGCCTTCCAGCAGGACCACCCGGTGGCCGTGCGCTATCCGCGCGGCGCCGGCGCCGGCGTGCCGGTCTCGGCGGGCCTCGACCCGCTGCCGTTCGGCAAGGGCGAGGTGCGCCGCACCGGCCGTGGCGTGGCGCTCCTGGCCTTCGGCACCTTGCTCTATCCCGCCCTCGAGGCCGCGCAGCGCCTGGACGCCACGGTGGTCAACATGCGCTGGGCCAAGCCGCTGGACGTCGAGCTCCTGCTGGACATCGCGGGCCGTCACGAGGCCCTGGTGACCCTGGAGGAGGGCGCCGTCATGGGCGGTGCAGGCAGTGCGGTGCTCGAGGCCTTGCAGGCCGCTGGTGTCCATAAGCCTGTCCTGCAACTGGGTCTGCCCGACCGCTTCATCGAGCACGGCGACCCGGCCCGCCTGCTGGCGCTGCAGGGGCTCGACGCGGCCGGCATCGAGCGCTCCGTGCGCGAACGCTTCGGCGCCACCCTGGCCCTGACCGCCGCTTGACGGCTTGGCCGCGGGCCATTCCGCGGCGCCTCTCTTAGTGCAATAGTTTTCAGTTGGCGGGCCGTCCGGCCCCGCCGCTGATTCCCCCTATTGCCCTCAAGGAGTGTCCGTCATGGATCGTCGATCGCTGATCAAAAACGCCGGCATCACCGGCGTGCTGGCCGCCGCCACCGCCCCCGCTGTCCATGCGCAGCCCGTCATCCGCTGGCGCCTGGCGTCCAGCTTCCCCAAGTCCCTGGACACCATCTACGGCGGCGCTGATACCTTCGCGCGTGCCGTCAAGACCATGTCCGGCGGCCGCTTCGACATCTCGGTCCATCCCGCGGGCGAACTCATACCCGCCTTCGGCGTGGTCGATGGCGTCCAGAACGGCACCGTCGACTGCGCCCACACCGCGCCCTACTACTTCTTCGGCAAAGACGAGACCTTCGCCATCGGCTGCGCCATCCCCTTCGGCCTGAACAGCCGCCAGATGTCCGCCTGGATGTACGAGGGCAACGGCCTGAAGCTGATGCGCGAGTTCTACGCGAAGTACGGCATCATCAATTTCCCCGCCGGCAACACCGGCTCGCAGATGGGGGGCTGGTACCGCAAGGAGGTCAAGTCCGTCGCCGACACCAAGGGCCTGAAGTTCCGCGTGGGCGGCTTTGCCGGCAAGGTCATCGAGCGCCTGGGCGGTGTCCCGCAGAACATCCCCGGTGGCGAGATCTACCAGGCCCTGGAAAAGGGCACGATCGACGCCGCCGAGTGGGTGGGCCCCTACGACGACCAGAAGCTCGGCTTCAACAAGGTCGCGCCGTTCTA
>CAZUKC010000303.1:0-1522 GCA_964620375.1 uncultured Ramlibacter sp.
CTACATCGGCGTGCCCAAGCAGGGTCCGTACAAGCCGGACACCTACCGCTACTGATCGCCCTGCCATGCGGGTGGACCAGCTGCTCCTGGAGCGCGGGCTGGCGTCCAGCCGCTCGCAGGCGCAGCGGCTGATCGCAGCCGGCGTGCGCTGGCGGGGTCCTGCGGGCTGGCAGGTCGTCACCAAGAACGGTGAGGACCTGCCCGCGCAAGCGGAGATCCAGCTGGTGGACACCGCCGAGGCGCGCTACGTTTCGCGCGGTGGCCTCAAGCTCGAAGGCGCGCTGGCCGCCAGCGGCATCGATCCGGCGGGCCGGGTGTGCCTCGATGCGGGCCAGTCCACTGGCGGCTTCACCGACTGTCTGCTGCGCCTGGGCGCAGCGCGCGTGGTGGGCATCGATGTGGGCCACGGTCAGCTGCATCCAAGCCTGCGCAGCGATCCGCGTGTGACGTGTCTGGAGCGGATCAACGTGCGCGGTCTCGTCGCCCACGAACTGCCGGTCTCGCCGTTTGACCTGATCGTGGCCGACCTGTCCTTCATCTCGCTCACGCTGGTGCTGCCTGCGCTGACCGCGCTGCTCGCCCCGACAGGCGACTTGCTGCTGCTGGTCAAGCCGCAGTTCGAGCTGCAGCCAGGGCAGGTGGGCAAGGGCGGCCTCGTGCGCGACCCAGCGCTGTATGAACAGGTCGAGGCGCGTTTGCGCGAGGCCTGCGCGGCGCTGAAACTGCAGGTGGCGTGCTGGCACGACAGCCCCATCACGGGTGGCGATGGCAACCGCGAGTTCTTCCTGCACGCGCGCCCAGGCGATTGATCACAACGCATCCGAAACGGAAAGCCCATGCTTCCCATCAGCCTCGAATTCTTTCCCCCCAAGACGCCCGAAGGCGCGGACAAGCTGCGCGCGGTGCGCCAGCAGCTGTATGCCCTGAAGCCCGAGTTCTGCTCGGTCACCTTCGGCGCGGGCGGCTCCACGCAGGACGGGACGCTCCAGACCGTCACCGAGATCATGGCCGAGGGCGTGCCCGCCGCGCCCCACCTCTCGTGCATCGGCCAGACCCGCGAGAGCCTGCGCGAGCGCCTGGCCGCCTACCGTGCCGCCGGCGTCACGCGCATCGTCGCCCTGCGCGGCGACCTGCCCAGTGGCTACGGTGCGGGCGGCGAGTTCCGCTACGCCAGCGACCTGGTGGCGTTCATCCGCGCCGAGACCGGCGACCACTTCCACCTGGAAGTGGCGGCCTACCCCGAGACCCACCCCCAGGCGCGTTCACCCCAGTCCGACCTCGAGGCCTTTGCCGCCAAGGTCAAGGCGGGCGCCAACGCCGGCATCACGCAGTACTTCTTCAACAGCGACGCTTATTTCCGCTACGTGGACGACCTGTACCAGCTGGGGGTGGACGTGCCCATCGTGCCGGGCATCATGCCGATCGCCAGCTCCACGCAGTTGATGCGGTTTTCCGATGCCTGCGGCGCCGAGATCCCGCGCTGGATCCGCCTGCGCCTGCAAAGCTTTGGCGACGACACCGC
>CAZUKC010000304.1:0-1520 GCA_964620375.1 uncultured Ramlibacter sp.
CTGCCGCATGTCGAATCGGGCCTCTTCACCTTCATCGGCGCGACCACCGAGAACCCGTCCTTCGAGGTCAATTCGGCCTTGCTCTCCCGCGCCGCGGTCTACGTGCTGCAGCCCCTGGGCGAGGCTGATCTCGCGCAGCTGGTCGTGCGGGCCCAGGTGCTGGGCGCGGTGCCGCCCCTGGACGCGTCGGCCCTGGCGCGCCTGATCGCCTATGCCGACGGCGACGCGCGCCGACTGCTCAATACCCTGGAGACCCTGGCGGTCACCGCTCGTGCGCAGCGCCTGCCCGAGATCGCCGACGACTGGCTGCTCAAGGTCCTGGGCGAGCGCATGCGGCGCTTCGACAAGGGCGGCGAGCAGTTCTACGACACCATCAGCGCGCTGCACAAGAGCGTGCGCGGCTCTGACCCCGATGCTGCCCTGTACTGGTTCGTGCGCATCCTGGACGGTGGCGCCGACCCGCGCTACCTCGCGCGCCGCCTGGTGCGCATGGCCACCGAGGACATCGGGCTGGCCGACCCGCGCGCGCTGCGCCTGGCCCTGGACGCTGCCGAGACCTACGAGCGACTGGGATCGCCCGAAGGCGAACTCGCCCTGGCCGAATGCGTGGTCTATCTTGCGGTGGCCGCCAAGTCCAATGCAGTCTATGCGGCCTACAACGCGATGCGCGCCTTCGTGCAGCGCGATGGCACCCGACCGGTGCCCATGCACCTGCGCAATGCACCGACCCGGCTGATGAAGGACCTCGAGTACGGCAAGGGCTACCGCTACGCCCACGACGAAGAGGGGGGCTACGCCGCCGGCGAGCACTACTTTCCAGAGGGCATGACCCCCGCGCGCTTCTACCAGCCGGTGGAAAGAGGCCTGGAGATCCGGATTGCCGAGAAGCTGCGCCAGCTGCGTGCGCTGGACGCAGCCGCGCCCCGCGAAGCCGGCTGATTCCCCGCCTGCTTGGCGGGGCTTTGGAGGGAAAACCCCGCGGCGCCGATCCCGAGGCCTCTGGCTACAATCCGCGACGCTCGCAAACAGCCCGCCCCTGGCGGGCTTCTTGCTGGATCGCTGGCGGCACGCAACGGAGACGGCTTCACATGGATATCCTGCTGCAGCAGATCATCAACGGCCTGGTCCTGGGCAGCATGTATGCCCTGGTCGCCTTGGGCTACACCATGGTCTACGGCATCATCAACCTGATCAACTTCGCCCACGGCGAGGTGCTGATGATTGGTGCGCTCACGAGCTGGGCGATCATCGTCACCGCGCAGGGCGCGATGCCGGGCGTGCCGGGCTGGGTGCTCCTGATCGTGGCTCTCGTCATTTCCTGCGTGGTCACGGCCTCCATCAATTTCGCGATCGAGAAGATCGCGTACCGACCGCTTCGCAACAGCCCCAAGCTCGCGCCCCTCATCACGGCCATCGGCATGTCCATCTTGCTGCAAACGCTGGCCATGATTGTGTGGAAGCCCAACCACAAGCCATTTCCCACGCTGTTGCCCACGACTCCGTTTGAGATTGGTGAGGCA
>CAZUKC010000305.1:0-1519 GCA_964620375.1 uncultured Ramlibacter sp.
CACCAGCACCACCCAGTTGTGCGGGTGGCTCCAGGTGAAGCTGTAGTGGTTGGACAGCATCGCGAACAGCACCGGCAGCGTGAAGTAGGTGTTGTGCACGCTGCGTTGCTTGCCCCGCTTGCCGTGGACCGGATCCACCGGCTGGCCGGCCTGGATGGCCGCCACCATCTTGCGCTGGCCCGGAATGATCCAGAAGAACACGTTCGCGCTCATGGCGGTGGCGATCATCGCCCCCACCAGCAGGAAGGCTGCGCGCCCGGCAAAGAGGTGACACGCCAGCCACGAGGCGATCACCACCAGCACCGCCACCAGCGCGCCCACGATGGTGTCGCCGTTCTCGCGGTCGCCGAAGACGCGGCACACGCCGTCATAGAGCAGCCAGAACACCACCAGGAAGGCCAGCGCCGCGGCGATGGCGGCCGGCGGCGCCCAATCCATGCGCGTCGGGTCGATCAGGTAGGCGCGTGCGTTCCACAGGTAGGACACCGCCAGCAGCGCGAAGCCCGAGAGCCAGGTGCTGTAGCTTTCCCAGTAGAACCAGTGCAGGTGCGAGGGCAGCTTGGGCGGCGAGAGCGCGAACTTCACCGGGTGGTAGAAGCCGCCCCCGTGGACAGCCCACAGCTCGCCGCTCACGCCCTGCTTCTTCAGGTCGTCATCGACCGGGGGCGTGAGGCTGGAGTCCAGGAAGACGAAATAGAACGAGGACCCGACCCAGGCAATGGCAACGATCACGTGCAGCCATCGCAGGAGCAGGTTGGCCCAGTCGAGGAGGTAGCTTTCCATGGCAACGAATACCTTCAGGACTGCTCACCACCGCGGGCGCTCTGAGCAGGTAAGACCGCGAACCGAGGGCTTGCTGGCCAAGCCCGGCACCGCTGCGGCCACGCGGGCCACGACAGGCCCGGACACAGCCGGGAAGTGTAAGCAAGTTCAGGGCAGCTGCAGAAGCAACTGCGCGGCCACGGCCACCGCGATCACCTCGGGCTGCTTGCCCGTGATCCCGGGCAAGCCGATGGGACAGGTCACCTGCGCGAGTTCCGCCTCCGTGTGCCCCCGGTCCGCCAGCCGGTGGCGGAAGGTCGCCCACTTGGTCTTGCTGCCGATCAGGCCGATGAAGGACAGGTCGCCGCGTTCGCGTTGGCGCCGCAGGCAGGCCGCCACGATGTCCAGGTCTTCGGCGTGGCTGAAGCTCATGACCAGTACCTGGCTACCCGGGGCCAGATCGGCCACCGCTGCCTGCACCGGCTCGGAATGCTCGCAGCGCACCGACGGCGGGGCGTCGTGCGGGAAGATCTCGTCGCGGCTGTCGATCCAGGTCAGGTCAAAGGGAAGCGTCGCCAGCACCCGCACCAGGGCGCGGCCCACGTGGCCACCCCCGAACAGGGCCAGCGGCGCGCGTGCCGGCATCAGGCGGTCGGTCAGTGCAGGCACGTCGGCAGCGCCCACGCGTTCGAAACGCAGATGCACCACGCCCCCGCAGCATTGCCCCAGACTGGGGCCCAGCGGGAATCGACGCACC
>CAZUKC010000306.1:0-1505 GCA_964620375.1 uncultured Ramlibacter sp.
GCGTCGCGCGTGGTCCAGCCATTCTGGCCGTCCACGGTGCCAGCCAAGGTGCCGGCCTGCGCGCCACTCGGCAGCCAGGTGGTCGAGAAGCTGTCCCAGTAACCGGCCGAAGCCACGCCCGCCATGGCCACCGCGGCCGCCGCGCTCAGAATGCTGCTCTTGTTCATGTCGAACCTTTCTCGAGCGCGCGCTCCCGCGCACGCCCACACATCGCACCCCGCTCCCAGGCGGGCATGCCCTGCCGAAACCGTCGGCCACGGCCCAAGTCCTTGCGCGCCTCACGCGAGGGCGCCCACGAATGGAGCCGAATCCGCTGCACTCCCCGTGACGGCGGAACGGTGCTCCACCTGCATGAACGGATTCCGTGCCCGCGACCCCTCACCTGGATGACAAAATTTCCCCCGAGGCCCCGCAAATCAAGAAAAAACGAAACGCCCCCTGGCGAGGCCAAGGGGCGTTCCTGAAGGCCGCCCCCGTTCAGGCGGCCGATCGATTCAAGGTTTCAGGCGCGACGACGGCGGCCCATCAGGCCCGCCAGGCCGACCAGCGCAGCAGCGCCAGGCGCCGGAACGATGGTGAACGCCAGCACGCTGCCGGTCTCGGTGCCGCCATTGGCGAAGGTCAGCGGTCCGTTCACGCCGACGAGATAGTTGCCACCCGCGGCAAGCTGGATGTCGCCGGAATCCCACATGCCGCTTCCGCTGGCGCGCAGGAAGATCGCCGAGTTCGTGCTGACGTCGACCAGGAACACGGTCGCCGCCTCCGAACTGATGTCGCCGGTCAGGCGCACCGTGGTGTTCGTGTCAGCGGTGAAACCGATGGTCGCACCGAAGATGCTCCAGATCTCGTTCCCGTCGGACGCCGCCGAGACCAGGAAGCCGTTCTGGCCGAGACCGCTGAAGGTCACCGAGGAATTCGCACCGATCGCCGCCAAGGACGATCCGATGGCGGAGGCATCGAAGTTCGAGGCATACACCCCACCGGCGTTCAAGATGAAGTACGCGCTGGTGACGGTCAGGCCGGCATCTGCCGCCGTGGCAAGACCAAGGGTGCCACCAAACAGCATGGCGGCAGCGATACGAGTCGTCGACTTCGACATGGGAACCTGACCTCTCGGGCTAGAGCGCCCTGACGCCGCGGATGGACCACTCTCCGTGCGTGCACTGATTTGGGATGGGAGTGAGGGAACGAGTGAGGGAACGGCCAAGCGGAGGGAAGCCGCTCGACTGCCTCAAAGTAGCCCCGATCGAGACGAAAGCAAGATTTATCAACCCTTTTTGGGGCGTCCAGGGTCGGAAGCATCCCCGCCCCCCGAAATCAGCCCCCCGCCTGCGCCCGCAGGAACCGCCCCATCGCCATCAGCGGGAAGTACAGCCGATACAGGTGGTAGCGCAGGTAGAAGACCTTCGGGAAGCCTGTGCCCGTGAACTCGGTCTCCCGCCAGGAGCCGGCCGGGTCGCCGTCCGGGTTCTTCAGCGGGTCGGCGGCGTCGGCTGCGGTCAGTT